>JAICUO010000558.1 GCA_025935815.1 Streptosporangiaceae bacterium | reverse complement strand
TTCCAGCCGAGGTTGGTCGCGTCCTGCAGGCCGAGGTTCAGGCCCTGGCCGCCCGCCGGGAAATGGATGTGCGCCGCGTCGCCGGCCAGCAGCACACGGCCGGCCCGGTAGGCCGCCGCGTGCCGGGTCTCGTCGCCCACCCGGCTCAGCCACGTATCGGCGGCTTCTCGCATGCCGAAGTCGGTGCCCGCCAGCCGCAGCGCGCTGGCCCGCAGGTCGCCCAACGTCACCGGCTTGCCAACCGGATCCGCGATGATCGCGTGGTCGATCGTGGCCAGCCGCCAGCGGCCATCGCCGAGGGCGACCATGTAGATCGACCCGCCCGGCTGGTTCAGCGTGAGCGCCCCGCCCGGCGGCGGGTCCGTCAACCGCGTATCGCCGAGGATCGCCGTCCAGGTGGAGGGCTCTCCCGTCCAGCCGATCCCCGCGCAGGCGCGGACCACGCTGTTGCCGCCGTCGCAGCCGACCACGTACCCCGCCCGAAGCGACGTCGTCCCGGCCGGCGTGACGGCGTCCAGGTCCACGCCGTCATCGTCTTGGCGCAGGCCCGTCACGGCGTGCTCGCGCAGCACGGGGACACCGAGCTCGGCGAGGTGCTCGGCCAGCAGTTCCTCGGTGCGACGCTGCGGGAGGAACAGCGTGTAGGGGAACCGGGTGCCCAGGAAGGAGAAGTCCAGCCGGTTGGTCAAGATCGCGAAGTGCGAGGAGGGAACCGGCCTGCCCTCCCGGGTCCAGCGCTCGGCGATCCCGCGCATCGCGAACTGCTCAAGCGTGCGCGGGTAGATCGTCAGCGCCTTGGAATGCGGCGGCCGCTCGGCGCGCCGTTCCAGCACGACCGTTCGCACGCCACCGCGGTGCAACTCCGCGGCCAGCCACATGCCCACCGGGCCGGCGCCCACCACGATGACGTCATGGGCGCTCGCTTCCGGAATCTCCGCCATGCCTTGATTCTTCCAGTCACCAGCCGCGGGCGGGGAGCGCGCTAGCGGGGGCCGCGGACCAGCAGCGCGCGCGGGCGGACCTCCATCGTCAGCGACTGGCCCGCGTAGATGACCTCGCCGTCCACCTCGCGCGGCAAGGGCACGCTGGCGGTGACCTCCACCCGGCGGGCACGGAACCGCTCCAGCTGGCGGTCCTCGTAGCCGCTGCGGGCCAGGACCCGGGCCGCCACCCGGGCCCAGCCAACCGGGCCGGCCGGCGCGAGGATGCCCACGTCCAGCAGGCCGTCGTCCAGGCGAGCGGCGGGCAGCAGGGAGAACCCCCCCGGCAGCAGGCCGGAGTTGCCGGCCACGACGCACCGGGCCACCCGGGTGAACGGCTCGCCGCCATCCAGCCGGATGGTGAACGTGGCCGGCGGTAGCGACAGGTGAGCGGCCCCCGACACCGCGTAGGCCAGCCAGCCGATCTGGTGCTTGAGGTGGGTGGCGGCGACCACCGCCGCGTCCAGGCCCATCCCGGCCATGGCGGTGAACGGGATGCCGTCGGCCAGGGCCAGGTCCACCAGCCGGTCGGTGCCGCGCCCCGCGTCCAGGGCGCAGCGCAGCGCCGCCCGGGGATGGGCGGGGATGCCGAGCGTCCGCGCGAGCAGGTTCGCCGTGCCAAGCGGCACTATCGCCATCGGGACGTCGGTACCGACCATGCCCTCGGCGCAGCACCGGACGGTCCCGTCCCCGCCCGCCGCGACGACGAGGCCGGCCCCGGACAGGGCAGCCCCGCGGGCTGCCTCCGTCCCGTCCTCGGCCTTGTGGGTGACCAGGAACTCCGGCTTCCACCCGGCAAGCTCCGCCGCCGCCTGGCACAGCCCGTGGAACCGGTGCCCGGCCCCCGCCAGCGTGCCGTTGATGATGAACGCGACAACAGGCATGACACGCAAGAGGCTACCCGTAGTTCACCTGGCTAAAGGCGCGGGCGCGGCGGAGCGAAAATCAGGCCTTGCCCATTTCCGCCCGGGTGAGGTGCCAGTGGTAGGGGGCGATGAGCTTGTCGATGCCCTCCGGTCCCCACGAGCCCCGCTGGTACGGCAGGCACCGCGGCGGGTCTTCCAGCAGGGGCTTGGAGATCTCCCACACCCGCTCGATCCCGTCGGAGCGGGTGAACAGCGACTGGTCGCCGAACATCGCCAGCAAGATCAGCCGCTCGTAACCCTCCAGCGCGTTGGCCTGGGCGAAGGAGTCCTGGTAGCGGAAGTTCATCGTCGCCGCGCCGAGCGTCATCTCCGGGCCGGGCATCTTCGCCATGAACTCCACGTGGATGGACCCGGGGTCGGCGAAGTTGATGACGATCTCGTTCACCCGGCCGCTGGGGTCGAGCTTGGCCGCACGGAACATCCGCAGCGGCGGCGCGTGGAAGCCCAGCGTCACCGTCTGCCGCGATCCGGCCAGGGACTTGCCCGAGCGCAGGTAGAACGGCACGCCGTGCCAGCGCCAGTTGTCGATCTCGGCCCGCAGCGCGATCATCGTCTCGGTGTCGGAGCCCGGCTTGACCCCGGGTTCGTCGTGGTAGCCCTCGTACTGGCCGCGCAGCACGTGCTTGACGTCGATTGGCCGCAGCGCGTCGAAGACCTTGCCCTTCTCATCGCGCAGCTGCTTGGCCGACAGGTTCATCGGCGGCTCCATGGCCACGAAGCCGAGCACCTGGAACAGGTGGGTGACCACCATGTCCCGGTAGGCGCCGGTGGCGTCGTAGAACGCCGCCCGGCCCTCGATGGACAGCGTCTCCGGCACGTCGATCTGCACGTACTTGATGTGCTGCCGGTTCCACACCGGCTCGAACAGGCCATTGGCGAACCGGAACGCGAGGATGTTGTCGACCGACTCCTTGCCCAGGAAATGGTCGATCCGGAAGACCCGCGTCTCGTCGAACACCGCGTGCACGGCCTCGTTCAGCGCCTGCGCGGACTCCAGGTCCACGCCGAACGGCTTCTCGATGATGATCCGCGAGTCCTGCGTCGCCAGGCCGGACGCGCCCAGCATCCCGACCACCGAGGTGAACGCCACCGGCGGGATCGCCAGGTGGAACAGCCGCTCCACCGGCTGGCCGGCCCCGTGGCCACGACCGTGGTGCTCGTTTTCGATAGCCTTCTCCGCCGCCTCAACGGCGGCGACCAGCGGCGCCGGGTTCTCCGGCGAGGCCGCCCCGAACGACAGCGCCGCGGCGAAGTTGTCCCACTCCGGCGCGGTCGGCTTGGTGTTCCCGAACTGGGACACCGCGTCGTGGGCGTGCGCCCGGAAGTCGTCATCGGACAGCGCGAACTGCGACGGCGCCGAGCCGATGATCCGGACCCCGTCCGGGAGCAGCCCCGCCACGTGCAGGTGGTACAGCCCCGGCAGCAGCTTGCGCTTGGCCAGGTCCCCGGTCGCGCCGAACAGCACGATCACATGGTTGGCGGGCTTGTGGGAGTTGCCATTGCGCGCCCGGCGGGGGGTTGCCGGGCTCACGGCTTCTTCTCCGCGTGGCCGCCGAACCCGGACCGCATCGCGGACAGGACCTTCCCGGTGAACGCGCCGTTGTCGCGCGACTCGAACCGCTGGTACAGCGAGGCGGAGATCACCGAGACCGGCACGCCCTCATCGACGCCGGCCAGCACGGTCCACCGGCCCTCGCCGGAGTCCGACACGTGCCCGCTGAAGTCGGCCAGGTCCGGGGACTTGGCGAACGCCTGCGCGGTCAGGTCGACCAGCCAGGACGAGACGACCGACCCGCGCCGCCACAGCTCGGCGACGTCACCGACGTTGATCTCGTACTGGTAGGCCTCCGGCTCGCGCAGCGGCGTGGTCTCCGCGTCGAACTCCTGGGTGCGCTTGCCGATGTCGGCGTGCTCGATGATCGACAGGCCCTCGGCGATCGCCGCCATCATGCCGTACTCCACGCCGTTGTGGACCATCTTGACGAAGTGCCCGGCCCCGTTCGGCCCGCAGTGCAGGTAGCCCTGGGAGGCCGTCGAGCCCGGCGCCAGGCCCGGGGTCGGCTCCGCGGAGCCCTCGCCGGGGGCGATGGTGAGGAACACCGGCTCCAGGCGGGTGAACGCGGTGTCGTCACCGCCGATCATCAGGCAGTACCCGCGCTCCAGGCCCCACACCCCGCCGGAGGTGCCCACGTCCACGTAGTGGATGCCCTTGGCCTTCAGCGCCTTGGCGCGGGTGATGTCGTCGCGGTAATAGGAATTGCCGCCGTCGATCACCACGTCGTCGGCGTCCAGCATCGGCACCAGCGCGTCCAGTGTCGAGTCCACGATCCCGGCCGGGACCATGATCCAGATGTTGCGGGGCTTGTCCAGCTTCGCCACGAACTCGGTGAGCGAGGCCGCCCCCACGGCGCCCTCGTCCTCGAGCGCCTTGACGGCGGCTGGACTCACGTCGAAGGCCACGCAGCGGTGGCCGTCTCGCATGAGGCGGCGGACGAGGTTGGCCCCCATCCGGCCCAGGCCGATCATGCCGAGCTGCATCGGCTTGTCAGTAGGCATTGAAGTTAACTCTCCCCGAAATTAAGACTTAAGCGAGCGGTACTTGCGGATGAGGGCGTTGGTGGACGAGTCGTGCGCCAGCGGCGGGTCCCCGGCCGTCGTCAGCTCGGGGATGATCTGCTGCGCGAGCACCTTGCCGAGCTCGACGCCCCACTGGTCGAAGGAGTCCACTTCCCAGATGACGCCCTGCGTGAACACCGAGTGCTCGTAAAGCGCGACCAGCGACCCCAGCAGCCGCGGCGTCAGCACCTCCGCCAGCAGCACGTTCGTCGGCCGGTTGCCCTCGAAGACCCGGTGCGCCACGATGGGCGCCGCGGTGCCCTCGGCCCGGACCTCGGCTTCGGTCTTGCCGAAGGCCAGCGCCGCCGCCTGCGCGAACACGTTCGCCGACAGCAGGTCATGATGGTCGCGGATCGGGTTCAGCGTCTTGCCGAACCCGATCAAGTCGACCGGGATCAGCGTGGTGCCCTGGTGGATCAGCTGGTAGAAGCTGTGCTGCCCGTTCGTGCCGGGCTCGCCCCAGTACACCGCCCCGGTGTCGTAGTCGACGGGCCGCCCCGACAGCGTCACGTGCTTGCCGTTGGACTCCATCGTCAGTTGCTGCAGGTAGGCGGGGAACCGCTTGAGGTACTGCTCATACGGCATCACGCCGACGGTCTGGGCGCCGAAGAAGTCCCGGTACCAGACCGCCAGCACCCCCATCAGCACGGGCAGGTTCGACTCCAGCGGCGCCGTCCGGAAGTGCTCGTCCATGTCGTGGAACCCGGCCAGCAGCTCCTCGAACCCGTCGGTCCCGA
>JAICUO010000269.1 GCA_025935815.1 Streptosporangiaceae bacterium | reverse complement strand
TCGCACCAGCAATTTCAGCGCGATGCCAGAGCCGTTTCAGCGCCCGATGTCACAGTGCTGGCTACGGACTCGAGATGGCAGGCAGGAAGTCTTCATGAAGCTCAGCATGCTCGCCGCCGCGGCGGCGGCGGTCCTGGCGGCCGGCGCGACCGCCATGGGCAGCACGGCCAGTCCCGGAGCGCGCTCAGCCGTCCCCGCGACGGCCCGCGCGACGCTCGCCGTCCACGCCGCGCCCACCGCGCAGCCCATCGTCGGCGCGAAGCAGGGCGCCTGGGGCAACGCCCATTTGATACCGGGCCTCGCGGCCCTCGCCAAGAACGGCTCCCAGGTGAACCAGGTGGCCTGCGTGGCCGCGGGCACCTGTACCGCGGTCGGCGACTACCAGGGCGCGAACAAGCACTGGCAGGCATTCGTCACCGACGAGAAGAACGGAACCTGGGGCGCCGCGCACCCGATACCCGGGCTCGCCACCCTCAGCCGGGGGCGTGACACGACGACCGATTTCGTCGCGTGCGCGCAGGGACCCAACTGCGCCGTCATCGGCTTCTACGTTTCCGCCAGCGGGCACCATCAGTGGTTTGCCGCCAACGAGAAGAACGGCGCCTGGCAAACGGCGATCCCACTGCCCGGCCTGGCCGCGCTGAGCACCGGCAGCGGGGACGACCCGTCGGTCAACTCCTTGTCGTGCGTGCCGGGAAGTAACTGCGTCGCCGTCGGCTCCTACACCACGCTCACCAATTCCCATCACCCGTTCATCGCCGCCGAGAAGAACGGAACCTGGCAGCGGACGATCCAGGTGCCCGGCATCAACGGCCTCAACGCCAACGGCGACGTCGAAGCCGAGGCCGACGCGGTCGCGTGCGTGACGTCGGGCGACTGCGCCCTCGCCGGGTCCTACCACGACCAGGTGAACCAGACCCTCCCCTTCGTGGCCGACGAGAAGGGCGGGACGTGGGGGCTACCGCGCCCCCTGCCCGGCGTCAATTCCACGAACACTAACGGTGCTACGCCCACGGCGATCTCCTGCGCGAGGGCGGGCGACTGCGGGATCACCGGCAACTACCGCGCCCCCGACAACTCCCGCCAGGACGTGTGGGTGGCCGATGAGAAGGGCGGCACGTGGGGCCCGTTCCAGGTCCTGCCCGGCCTGGTCGGCCTGAACGTCAACGGGGACGCCGAAGCCGTGGCGATCTCGTGCCGGGCACCGGGCTTCTGCTCGGCCGGCGGGACCTTCAGCGGCCCGTTCATGGACCCGCCGGGCAGCCAGCAGGCGTGGGTCGCCGACGAGCGCAGCGGCGGCTGGGATATCGCGCAGCAGGTATTCGGCCCCACCATCAACACCAGCAACGTCACCCGCCTCAATTCTCTGGCCTGCGGAGCGGCCGGCAACTGCGCCCTCGGCGGTTCCGCCGCCGGCGGCGCCTGGACGCTCATCGGCAACGAGGTCGACAGCTCCTGGGGAAATGCGCGGCGCGTGCCCGGCATCGCGGTCCCGGCCTTCCCCGCGGCGGTGACCTCCGTCGCGTGCGTGAGCTCCGGCAACTGCGCCGCTGGCGGGTATTTCGGGGATGCCAGCCAGCACGTCCAGGCGTTCGTGGCCGACCAGTCCACCGTTACCTCCACGGCCTTGACGTTGTCCGCCGCGAAGATCCGCTCCGGCCACGAGCAGACTGAAAAGCTCACCGTCCACGTCAAGGCGCGGACCTCGGGGACACCCAGCGGGACCGTCACCGTGAAGGCTGGCACCGCCACGGTTTGCGTGATCAAGCTCGCCGGCGGCAGCGGAACCTGCACGCTCAGGGCCAGTCAGCTCCGCGTCGGCAGCTATCAGCTCACCGCCGCCTACGGCGGCAGCCAGGTCTACAGCGCGTCAACGTCGGCCAGGCACCCGCTAACGGTGACGAAGTAGGGAGTAACCCGCCCAGCTGGCCGCTGGCGGCTGACATGCCGCCGATGCCGATTTAACCAGCCCTTGGCAGTTCCCCGCAGGGCCGGGACCGCCTCACTGGTGACCAGTCCCTGCTGCGCGGTGAGCTCGTCGATGATGGCGAACGCCGTGGCGATGCGGTGCGGGGCGTCGATCACCACGGTGACGGCGGGAACCCGCCTGCCGAGCTGCAGCAGGCGGTCGCCGTGCGGCGCGTGGTCGCCGTGGAAGCCCCACACGCCCCGCTGGGTGGTGGCCCCGCTGATCCCCGCGGCGCGCAGCCGCCGGACGATCGCCCGGTGGATCGGCTGGCCCTGGTGCAGCGCCGCCTCGGACGTGTAGACCATGAGCTTGTGCGACACCGGCATCCCGGCGTCGCCGTTGCCGGGCACCGCCGGGGGAGGGCCGAGCAGCTCACCGTCGCGCTTGCAGATGCGGACCCGCTCCAGCGTCAGCAGCGGATGGCGCAGCAGGCCGCCGAGCTCCGGCAGCACCCGGGCAATCCGCTCCCCGGCGCCGACGGCGATGATCATCATCGGCGTCCCCGCGTTGCGGCTGAAGAACGCTGCCCGCTGCCGGGTGCCGTGCGTGGTCCCGTCCACGCCGAGCAGCACGGTCGCCCCCGCGACGCCCCGCCGGTGCAGCAGGTCGCAGACGGCCACGAACGCCGGGACCCGGTACACGCGCTCCTGGCGGCCCAGGTACACGGTCAGCTTGGTCTCCTCGTGCATCCCCTCGCGCAGCGTGACGGGCTCGACGTCGCCGGCCAGCAGCCGCGCCCGCTCCAGGGTGACCAGCCCGGTCCCGGTGATCCGCGCCGTCGGCTCGACCAGGGCCTCGATCCGGGGCCGGCGGTCGATCGCCACCGCGACCAGCGGCAGGTCCTCTGACAAGGTCAGCGACCGGTCGGTGCGCGGGTGCTTCCTGGCCCCGAACCCCTCCACCCCGCGCAGCAAGATGCTGGCCGCCACCTGCTGCCGCCCGTACAGGTCGAGCAGCGCGTCGGCGGCGAATCCGGCTCCGCCCGGTCCCGGCGTGCGCCGCCGCTCGCCGAAGTAGCTGGTCAGCTTTACGGCATCCTCGCCGGCGGCGGGGCCGTCCACCTTGGCGGGGCCGTTCACAGCTGGGCCCCGATCAGGCGGCCGAGCGCGGCGGCGGCTACCCCCAGCACCAGGCTGACCACCACGTTGAGGACCGCCTTGCGGAGCTGGCGCTCCTCGGCCAGCCGCTGCGTCTCCAGCATCCAGGTCGAGAACGTCGTGTACGAGCCGACCGCGGCGGTACCGGCCAGCAGCGCCTCAGTGCCGCTGAGGGCCAGCCCGGCCAGCAGGCCCAGGATCACCGAGCCGGAGAGGTTGACCACCAGGGTGCCGAACGGGAAATCGCGGCCGGCCGCCGACGACACCAGGCCGTCGGCCAGGAACCTGGCGACCGAGCCGGCCCCGCCGATCAGCACCACCGCGGCCCACACCAGCACGCTCACTGTGCCTCCCGCCGCACCCGCACCCTGCGCACCAGCGCGGTGGCCAGGTGGATCGCCACGTACCCGGCCGCGATGCTGGCCACCGTGTACCCGGCGGCCAGCCCCCAGGCGCCTGCGCTGATCATCTTCAAGATCTCCACCTGCATCGTGGAGAACGTGGACAGCCCGCCGCACACCCCGGTGCCCAGCAGCGGCCGCCGGTAGGCCGACAATGGCAGCCGCTCCTGCAGGCGGGTAACGAAGTAGCCGAGCAGGAACGCCGCCACGATGTTGACCGCGAATGTCGGCCACGGCCACGCCGTCGCCGGGTGCGGGAACGCCTCGGCGAGCGCGGCCCGCAGCAACGTCCCGATGGCGCCGCCGGCGAAGATCGCCGCGATCTCCCGCCGGTCCGCCCGCGGCAGCACCCGCCGGGCCGGTCGCGGCGGGGGAGGGCCAGCCCCGTCTCCGTCGAGGCCGGTCGCGGCGATATCAGCCGATGGCTCAGGCACGCGGAAGACTCCTCAGTCGCGAGAATCGGGGCTAGAAGCCATTAGCCGCGGCACCACGGCGGTTCGGGAAGCGGGTGCCTCCACGCCAGGGCATCATCTGGAGCATCGTCGATCTTACTGACCCGCGACCGCCCGCTGGTATGCAGCCCTCCCGCTCCGCGTCGTGCCGCGGCCTGCCGGTGGCACGCCGCGGCGAGGTCACCGGGGTTTCCGGGTGGCGAGCTTGGGCGGCAGCGTGCGGGCGAACGTCGCCGCCGCGGCTATCCATTCCCCCAGCGCTGAGCCACCCAAGCCGCCGGGCTCGATGAACACCATGGCTTTCATCGCCCGCCCGGTGAAGTCCATCTCGCGGACGTGCTCGCGCCGTAGCGCGGCCTCGGCGCCGGCCTCGCCGAGGCGGAGCATGAGCTCGTCGCCGACGATGCCAGCGAACATGTGACCGTTGAGCATGAACGCCAGCCCGCCGAACATGTGCCGCTCGGTGATCTCCCCGTCCATGTCGGCGATGATCTCGCGGAGCCGTGTGGCTAGGGCCTCGTTGTAGGGCACGTTATCGCTCCAGGCGGGCGGGCAGGCCGAACGCGGGGAACAGCGCGGGGTCGGCGAAGCCGGTGATCTCGGTGATGCGGTCGCCGTCGGTCGTCAGCGCCATGATCCCGTACGCGCTGCTCGCGCCCGCACCGGGGGCGTAGGCCGCGACCGCCGGCCGCAGGTTCGCCCGGACCGGGACCAAGGTGATCTGGTCCAGGCGCCCGCCGGCCGGGACGGTGCGCAGGAACTGGCCGATCGCGTCGCGGCCGCGGTAGGCGGCCGGGAACGGCGGCATGGTGAGCAGCGCGTCCGCGCGCAGCAGCGACAGCAGCGCGGGGACGTCGTTCGCGTGCCACGCGGTGGTGTACGCCTCCAGCAGCCTGCGCTCGGCCTCGTCATCGGCCGGCCGTGCCCGGCGGGGCACTCGGCCGGAGCCGTGGTGCGGTTCCAGGGCGGCGCGGGCGCGCTGGAGCGCGGAGTTGGCGCCCGCGACGGTCATGTCCAGCAGCCCGGCGGTCTCGGCGGCGCTGAAGCCGAGCACGTCCCGCAGGAGCAAGACGGCCCGCTGGCGGGCCGGCAGGAGCTGGATCACGGTGAGGAACGCCAGGCTGACGCTCTCGCGCAGGTCGTAGCTGGCCTCCGGGGCCGGCGCGGCCGCCTCGCCGAGCCACGCGTCCGGGAGCGGCTGCAAGCCGACTACCTCGACGTCCGGCGCGTTGGGCGGGGGCGGCATGAACGCCGCCCCCGCCGGCGCCTCGGGGGCCGGGCGGGCGCGGCGGGTCAGGCACCGGTTCGTGGCGATCCGGTACAGCCAGGTGCGCACCGACGCCCGGCCCTCGAAGGCGGGCAGGTGCCGCCAGGCGCGCACCAGCACTTCTTGCATCACGTCCTCGGCGTCGTGGAACGAGCCGAGCATCCGGTAGCAATGCAGCCGCAGCTCACCCTCATACCGGGTGACCAGGCCGCCGAAGGCGGCCTGGTCACCGGATCGGGCCCGCTCAAGCAGCGCGAGCTCATCACCCGGCTGGTCAAGCTGATCGCCGGCGCTGCTGTCGCCGAATCCGGCCGGCGCCCGAGTCACGTTGCTTCCGATTCTGCCTCGTTCTGATCAGCCCGCCGCGGACATGGCCGCCCGCAGTTCCTGTGCATCGTAGATCAGCTCGCCCCGCGTGATCTGGCCATCTTCTACCTCCAGGATCTCCGCGCTCGTCATCGGGGCGACCGGGAGCGCCATCTCCCAGTCGATGATCGAGCAGACCTGGTTGCCGCTGGTGAACTGCTGCCGCACGGTGAACGAGGTGACCATTGCCCCCGCTTCCCGCGCCATCGCCCGGTAGCTCTCGGCGTCGTCGAAGTTCGCGACCGGGCCGCGGAACCTGAAATCCGGGGCCAGCGGCACCCCGCCCATGTCCCCGCGCTTGCTGATCCACGCCTCGTAGTACAGGGCCACGACATCCTGCGGGCTCATCGAGCCTCCCTCTAGCGACCGCGGCGGGCCGGTCCCGCCTGCTCGCCCGTACTGACCCCGGCGGTCGCCGGGACTAATCGCTTCCCGGCAACTCGGAGCCGGGCCCGGGGTACCGGCTTTGGGCGAGCGCGGTGGCTGCCCGCGCGGCCTGGTCGAAGGGCTGGATGGTGCCGGCCGCCCGGCCCGTGACGTGAGCGCCTTGGAGCAGGGCAATGAGCGTCATCCAGAATGGTGATCGTGTGTCACGAAGATCAGCGGGACGGCCGGGCCGGGACGGCTGGGCATGCGCCCCCGCGAGTCGGCGTGCTGCCGCGCGCCGAGGGCGATACTGGCCCAAGCCTCGAATGCTTGAGCGTTCTTTGGCGTGTACTTGCGATAATGAGGATAACTGGTGGTTTACGGTTTTTTAACGATCGTTCCGATTGACGCGGTGAGACCGTGACGTTACATTCGCGCTAAGAATAGGAAAGTTTCCTATTTAAAACCCTGAGCGGGGTAAGGAGGCCGGGATATGCCCGGCATATCACAACGCGTCACGTGTATCAGTAAGCGCGCCAGGAACTGGCGTCCCAGAAGCGGACTGGCGTTCGCCGTCATCGTGCCGGTCATCGCGGTGACGGCGGCCATGGCGCCCGCTACCTCGGCCCTTGCGGCCCCGGCGGGCCCCGCGGCGCCGGCCCGGGTGGCGGCGGCCGCCGCGGTTCCCGGGCCGCCATCCGGCTGGTCGACCGTCTTCAGCGACGACTTCAACGGCTCTTCGGGATCCGGGATCGACTCCCAGTGGATGTACGACACCGGGCCCGGCTCCAACTTCGGAACCGGCGAGATCGAGACCATGACCACCTCGGCGAGCAACGTCCACCTCGACGGCGGCGGCAACCTCGACATCACCGCGCTCGGCAGCGGCGGCTCGTGGACCTCCGGCCGCGTCCAGACCACCTCCGCCAACGTGGGCGCCCCCGCGGGCGGCCAGCTGGAAGTCACCGCCTCGATCCAGCAGCCGGGCGGCGGGCTGGGGTACTGGCCGGCCTTCTGGATGCTCGGCCCGGGGCAATGGCCCGAGAACGGCGAGATCGACATCATGGAGGACGTCAACTCGCTGTCGCAGGTCTCCGGGACCATCCACTGCGGCACCTTTCCCGGCGGCCCGTGCAACGAGCCGAACGGCATCGGCAGCGGCCTGCGGGCTTGCTCCGGCTGCCAGTCCGGCTTCCACACCTACACGATGATCTTGAACCGCACCAACACGTCCAACGAGTCGGTCACGTTCTACCTCGACGGCAGCTCATACTTCACCGTGACCGAGGCCCAAGTCGGCACGGCGACGTGGCAGGCGGCGTTCGACCATAACTTGTCGATCATCATGGACCTGGCGATGGGCGGCGGCTTCCCGAACGGCGTCTGCGGGTGCACTACGCCGACCAGCTCAACGGCATCCGGCGGCACGATGAGCGTGGCCTACGTCGCCGCGTACTCCACCAGCGGCGGCGGCGGTGGCGGCGGTGGCGGTGGTGGCGGCGGGACCGGCAACGGCGCGATCACCGGCTATCAAGGCCTTTGCGTTGACGTCCGGGGCGCCAGCACCGCCAACTTCACGCCCGTTCAGGTCTACACCTGCAACGGCACCAACGCCCAGCAGTGGACTGTCGTCCAGGCGGGCAGCACCCTGCACGCGCTCGGCAAGTGCATGGACATCAACGCAGGCGGCACCGCCAACGGGACCACGGTCGACCTGTACGACTGCAACACCACCGCCGCGCAGGTCTTCATCCCGCAATCCAACGGATCCCTCTACAACCCGCAATCGAATAAGTGCCTCGATGACGCCAACTTTGGCGGCTCGGGCACCCAGCTAGTGATCTGGGACTGCAACGGCGGCGCCAACCAGCAGTGGCACCTGCCGTAACCCGGCCCGGCGCGGCTCGCGCCCGTTCCCGCGCGCAGGTGCGCGGGAACCGGCGCGGGCACGGGCAGGCTCCCGGCCGCTACCTGGCCGAGCAGGCGGGGGTCATCCCGCCGCCGGTCCCGGTGCCCTGGTACCCGAACTGGGCCGACTGGCCCGCGCTGACGCTCCCGTTGTAGCCGAGGTTGCCGAACTGAACCGTCCCGGTCGTCCCGCTGGCCGAGGCGTTCCACGAGCTCGTGATGGCCGAGCCGGCCGGCAGGGTCGCGGCGACCGTCCAGCCGTTGATCGCCGCCGAGCCGGCGGTGACCGTGAACGTCGCGGTGTACCCGCCTGACCACTGGTTGATGGAGACCGACACCGAGCAGCTGAGCCCGGACGGCGGGCTGGTGGTCGGCGGCGCCGTCGTTGGTGGCGCTGTCGTTGGTGGCGCTGTCGTTGGCGGCGGGGTCGTTGGGGGAGCGGTGGTCGGCGGCGGGCTGCTCGGCGGCGTGCCGGGCGCCCCGGTGTAGAACGTGACCGGCATCGCCAACGGCGACGTCCGGCCCTGGCTGTCGATCGCCTCGACGGCATACCCGTACGCGGTGCCCCCGGTGAGGCCAGTCAGCGGGTACGACGGCGCGGTGGTGGTCGCCACCAGCCCGGTCGCCGGGGCGAGCTCGTAGAGGCGGTACCCGGCGATCGCGGCGGTCCCCGGCACCGAAGCCCCCCAGGTGAGGGTGGCGCCGGTCGCGCTGACCGAGCTGGCCGACGCAGTGCCCGGCTCCGATGGCGGCAGCGTGTCCGCGGCGGTCAGCGAGGTGCTCGGCGACGTGATGAACTGCGCGATGTTCGACGCGGGCGACGCGACGCCCTGACTGTCCACGGCCTGCACGTAGTAGCCGTAAGGCGAGGTCCGCGTCGCGTTCAGGCCGCTCACCGTGAATGAGGTCGACGTGGTGGTCCCGGCGGGCGTGCCGCTGGAGGTGTACACGTCATAGCCGGCGACCGGGTTCGCGCCGGCCTTCGACGCGGCCCACGACAGCGTGGCGCCGGCCGAGGTAACCGAGCTCGCCGTCAGCGAGCCGGGTGCCGACGGCCCCGCCGAACCCCCGGCCCCCGACGCCGGCGGGGTGCCCCACACCAGCGTGTCGCCCGAGTAAAGGGTGATGTCGCTGACGGTCGCCGGCGTCGCGTTGGCCGTGGTCGGGATGCCCTGGAACGACCAGTCCTCCGCCGGGTTGTGCGCGGCCGGGAAGGTGATCCGGAACTGCACCTGGGCCTGGAAGTCAGCGTTGGTGAAGTCCGCCTCGCCGACCGGTTCGAGGTTCAGGTTCGCGCACGACACCTGGATGTAGTACGTCGATCCGGCGTACTGGGTCGGCCCGGTAGCGGGCTGGCACTGGTTGTAGGAGGAGCTCAGCGTGACCTGCCCTGGCGTCTCGCCGGGATCGAGGGTGAAGTAGTAGCGGAAGCTGGCGTTCGGCATCGGCCGGGCCGGCCAGGCCGACTGGTTGTTGACCAGCGCCTTGATCTCGATGAAGTTGCTGGCCTGGTTGTTGACCGCGGCCTGCATGGAGATCTGCGGCCCGTCCGGGGTCTCCGGCTTGGGGAAGCTCGCGACCGGCGTGCCGCCGTATTGCGCGGTCAGCGCGGCGACATCCCCGGTGAACAGCGCGTTGTAGTCGAGGGCGCCCTCGGTTTCCTGGTAGTTGGCCCGCTGGTCGCTGTACTGGTCGTTACTGGAGGCCGGGCCGCCCACGAGCAGCCCGTAGTCGAGGTGCCGGGTCTGCGCAGGGGTGTTCAGGTTGTCCGACCAGGCGTCGTGCGCGGGCGCGCTGTGCGGGAACTGCGACCAGGCGGTGTTCTTGCCGCCGTTGGTGAACCCGACCTCGTAACTCATGCTGTTCGGGTTCTGGCCGAGGATGTAGTTGATCTGCTGGACGGCGAAGTTGTGGTACGCGGTCGCCCGCGCCGGGTCGAGGTTGTTCGCGGTCAGGTAGTTCGCGAACTCCAGCGCCAGGTAGGCCGCGTTCGAGGAGTACCGCAGCGATCCCCAGGTGTTCAAGAAGGCCTCGCCGCCGGGGGAGTAGCTCACCGTGGTGCCGTTGAAGCCGGTGGTCCACCAGTCCAGGTTGTCCTCGGCGTCGGTGACGTACTGCTGCTGGCCGGTGAGCTGCGCCATCCAGATGTAGTCCGCGAAGCTGTCGTCGTCCCAGTTCACCGTCCAGTTGTACTCATGCAGCGTGGACTGCTGGGCCAGTGGCATGTTCGCGAAGTCGCTCTGCGCCTTGGTCAGCCAGCTCGCCGTGCCCGTCGCCTTGTAGAGCCAGATCTCCGCGGCCACCAGCTGGGTCCAGTAGCCGCTGAAGGAGTTGTAGAAGCTCTGCGCGGTGGTGATGCAGCTGGCGTAATCGCCCAGGTGCGTGTCGGCGAAGGTGAACAGCGACTGCGCCTGCGACAGCAGCGCCGCGGAGTACTTGGGATCGGCGGTCTTGAAGACGATCGACGAGGCGGCCAGCGCCGCGGACGCCTGGCCGACCAGGTCCGAGCCG
>JAICUO010000063.1 GCA_025935815.1 Streptosporangiaceae bacterium | reverse complement strand
GGGCGCGGGCGCGGATCGCGGGACTCGGCCACCACCAGGCGCGTGAGGAAGAACGCGACCACGCTGACCGGCAAGTTCACCAGGAAGATCCACCGCCAGCCGAAGTGCGCCGTCAGCAGGCCGCCCGCCAGCGGGCCGGCGGCGGCGGCCACCCCGTTCACGGCGCCCCACGCGCCGAACGCGATGCCCCGGTCCCGGCCTGAATAGGAGTTGCTGATCAGCGCCATCGTCGTCGCGAACATCGCTGCCCCGCCGAGTCCCTGGATGCCTCGCGCCGCGATCAGCAGGCCCGCGTTGCCCGCGAGGCCGCAGCCCAGCGACGACACGGCGAAGGCGACCAGGCCGAGAAGGTAAACCCGGCGGCGCCCGACCCGGTCAGCGAGCGATCCCACGGTCAGCACGAGCGCTCCGAGCACGAGGGCGTACAGGTCGATCACCCACTGCAGGTCGGAGAACGTGGTGTGCAGCCCGCGCGCCATGGCGGGCAGCGCCACGTTCACGATCGTGATGTCGACCAGCAGCATGAACGTGCCCGCGCAGATCGCGACGAGCGGCAGCCACTTGCGCATGTCCAGTCGCTCCTTTCCGTTACTCCAGTTCTCCCGTGCTCAAGGGTGCGGGAGAGTGCTCGGATTGGCCAGCCAGGCCCGCCGGTCCTGCCGGATCCCGACGCGAGTTACGGTTTCCTGGTGGAAAGCATCACGATCGACGAGCTCGACCGGCAACTCGTCCAGTGCCTCGGGGTCAACGGGCGAGCCACCTTCAGCCAGATCGCCGAGGTCCTCGGCGTCTCCGATCAGACGGTGGCGCGTCGCTACCGGCGCCTGCGCTCCGCTGGCGCGCTGCGCGTGGTCGGGCTGAAGGCCCGCGAGAAAGTCGGCTCGCTCGGCTGGTTCCTGCGCATGCAGTGCGTGCCCGGCGCCGGCCCGGTGGTCGCCGCCGCGCTCGCCCGCCGCCCGGATACCGCGTGGGTCCAACTCTTGTCGGGAGACACCGAGGTGCTGTGCGCGATCCGGGGCGACGCGCGGGAGGACCGCGGCGCCCTGCTCGCCAAGCTGCCCCGCAGTAGCCGCATCCTCGCCGTGACCGCGCACTCCGTGCTGCACATGTTTGCCGGCGGCCAGGACAGCCTGGGCTTCCTCGCCGTGGTGGAACCGGAACGCGTCGAGCCGCTGCGCCACCTTGTCCACGGCGGGCACGTCGAGCTGGGCGAGCTCGACTTCGCGCTGTTCGACGCGCTGGGCGCGGACGGGCGCCTGAGCCACGCTGACCTCGCCGCCGCCATTGGCTGGTCGGAATCCACGGTCCGGCGGCGCCTGGACCACCTGCGTGATGTCGGCGTGCTCTACTTCGACCTGGAGGTGGGCTTGCCGGAGTTCGGCTTCCACGCCCCGGCCTGGCTGTGGCTTTCGGTTCCCCCGTCGAAGATCGCGGCCGTGGGGGAGACGCTGGCCGGCTTTCCCGAGATCGCCTACGTCGCCGCCACCACCGGTCCCGCGAACCTGGCCGCCTGCGCCGTCTGCCATGACGAGCCGGAGCTGTATGAGTTCCTGGCCGGGAAGGTCGGCGGCCTGCCCGCGATCGACCGTATCGAGACCGCGCCCATCATCAGGACGGTCAAGCAGGCGTCGGCCGTCATGGCGGCCACTCCTTGAACCCGCCGCGCCGCTGATTGCGGCGCATGGTCGAATGGGGCCGTGGGAGAATCGCTCCCACGGCCGGGGGAGTGCACCGACTAAGGGAAGCGAGCAACGGCATGGCCAGCGCGGAGCAGGCAGGGCAGGCGGGTAGTGCGCAGATTGGCGTGACCGGCATGGGGGTGATGGGGCGCAACCTGGCCCGGAACTTCGCCCGCCATGGCTACGCGGTCGCCTTGCACAACCGGACCGCGTCCAAGGCCGCCGACGTGGCCAGGGACTTCGGCCATGAGGGCACCTTCGTCGCCACGACGACCGCCGAAGAGTTCGTCCAGCAGCTTGAGCGCCCCCGCCGCCTGGTCATCATGGTCAACGCGGGCCCCGCCACCGACGCGGTGATCGACGAGTTCGCGCCCCTCATGGAATCCGGCGACATGATCATCGACGCCGGCAACGCGCACTTCAAGGACACTCGCCGCCGCGAGGCGGCGCTGCGCGACCAGGGAATCCACTTCGTCGGCATGGGCGTGTCCGGCGGCGAGGAGGGCGCGCTCAACGGCCCGTCGATCATGCCGGGCGGCTCGAAGGAGTCCTACGACGCGCTCGGCCCGATGCTTGAGGCGATATCGGCCAAGGTGGACGACACGCCGTGCTGCATGCACATCGGCCCCGACGGCGCGGGCCACTTCGTCAAGATGGTCCACAACGGCATCGAGTACGCGGACATGCAGCTGATCGCCGAAGCCTACGACGTGCTCCGGCAGGCGGCGGGCCTCACCCCGGCGCAGATCGCCGCGACCTTCAAGGACTGGAACACCGGCCGCCTGGACTCCTACCTCATCGAGATCACCGCCGAGGTGCTCGCCCACCAGGACGCGAAGGCGGGCAAGCCGTTCGTCGACGTCATCTTGGACCAGGCCGAGCAGAAGGGCACCGGCCGCTGGACGGTCCAGGACGCCCTTGACCTGGGGTCGCCGGTGAGCGGCATCGCCGAGGCCGTGTTCGCCCGTAGCCTGTCCGGCCACGCCGACCTGCGCGCCGCCGCCCGCGACTTCCCCGGCCCGCGCGCCGCCGGCGCGGAGGTCAGCGACAAGCAGGACTTCGCGGCCAAGGTGGAGCAGGCGCTGTACGCCTCCAAGGTCGTCTCCTACGCACAGGGCTGGCACATGATCGCCGCCGGCAGCGCCGAGTACGGATGGGACATCGACCTTGGCGGCACCGCGGTCATCTGGCGCGGGGGCTGCATCATCCGCGCGAAGTTCCTGGACCGCATCCGCGCCGCGTACGCGGGCAACCCGCAGCTGCCGACGCTGCTGGCCGACCCGGAGTTCGGCAAGGAGATCGCGGACGCGCAGGCCGCCTGGCGGGAGGTCATCGCCACCGCCGTCCGGCTCGGCATCCCGGTGCCGGGCTTCTCGGCCGCGCTGGCCTACTACGACGCCCTGCGCGCCCAGCGGCTGCCCGCCGCGCTCGTCCAGGGGCTGCGTGACTTCTTCGGCGCGCACACCTACCGCCGCACCGACTCCGACGGCTCGTTCCACACCCTGTGGGCCGGGGACCGGTCCGAGGTGGCCCGCTAAAGCTATCAAGCCAATCATTATCCGCAACGGTCCGTGGCGCCTGCGCCGCGCTATGCCTAAGCGGGCGAATATGCGAACCTGGTTACCACAGGCGCGCGAAAGCATTGCCATCCCCGTCAGCCGGGCTTGCCTCCGGACACTTGTCCGGCGCTGAGCAGGCTCAGAAGTCCGTTGAGCGGACACGTGTCCGGAGTGGGTTTCACCACCCTCGCGCCAGGGCCGGCTGGATCCCGGCCGGTGGCCGGCCGAACTGCCGTGATGCCGCTGAACTGCGCATATCCAACACCTCAGCCGACCGGTGCCCGTATGCAGGACGGGGCGGAGAGTTGCTACTGAGTCTCGGTTGCCCGCGATGCAAGCGTTTGCTCTTGACAGGCGCGGCGGAAACAGACACGCTTCCCATCAAGCTCATGTGACCGTGTTGCGGACAATAGTCCGTTACGGGCAAGGAGGTTCCTATGACGTGACTGTGGTCACTGAAAAAACACTGCTTCATGAGCTGATCTCGCACCAATGAGAAAACCGGTGAGCCGGGCTGGCACCCGGCTCACCGGCCTAACCGCTAACCCACCTCCCAGTGAGCAAGCACAAAGGAGTCTAGCCGTGCCATTCCTACTGGCACCCCTCCGGGACCTCAGCCACCGGTTGCCCAGACACAGCGCCGTCGTGGCGGGGATCGCCGCCGCGGGACTCGCGCTCGCGGCCTGTAGCAGTAGCAGCAGCAGCGCGCCGCCCGCGGCCGGCTCAACCTCAGCGAGCGCCTCGGCGTCATCGAACAAGCCGGTAAACATCGCCTACCTGTCCTTCGCGGTGGAGAACAGCTACGACGCGCCGATGCTCGCGGCGGCCCAGACGGTGGCCAGCGACCAGAACGCGACGCTGAAGGTGTTCGACGCGCAAAACAACCCGCAGACGCAGTACTCCCAGCTGCAGGACGTCATCAACTCCGGCCAGTACAACGGCATCATCGTCCAGCCGATCTTCGGCACCGGGCTGACCCAGCTGGTCGCCCAGGCGATCACCAAGGGGATCAAGGTCGTCAACATGGACCAGATCCTCGGCCCGAACCTGGGGACCGACCAGCCGCAGGTAACCGGCCTGTCGGCCAACGTCGCGTTCGTGCCGACCGACATCGGGACCAAGCTCGGCCAGCAGGTCGTGGCGGCCTGCGCGTCCAAGAGCCTCCAGCCCTGCAAGGTCGGCTACCTGTGGGCCATCCAGGCGTCCGCGCTTGACGTCGCCATCAACGGCGCGTTCAAGAAGGCGATCGCCGGGTCCCCGGTCCAGATCGCCACCGAGGGCCAGAGCTTCTTCACCCCGACCACCGGCCAGCAGGCCGTGCAGACGATGCTGCAGGCGCAGCCGGGCTTGAACCTGATCGTCGGCTCCGACCAGGGCATCGAGGGCGGCGCGATCGCGATCGCGACCGCGAAGAAGACCGGCAAGGTCATCCTCGTCGGCTATGGCGCCAGCGCGGCGGCGCTGGCGGGCATCGCCTCCGGCGCGTGGTACTCCGACGTAGCCCAGGCCCCGGCGAGTGAGGGCCGCCTGGCCGTGCAGGCGCTGATCAAGGCCGTCCGCGCGGGCACCAACAGCGGCGCGATCGACCCGGTCGCCGGCCTGCCCAACAGCGGCATCGTGACCAAGGCGAACGTCGCGCAGTTCACGGCCGAGTGGCCCGGCTGACGGATGCCGGGACCGCAACCCCGCCAGGGCGCGCACGTCGAGCTCCAGGACGTCTCCAAGTCCTTCGGCGGGACCCGCGCCCTGGCGGGCGTCAGCCTCACCATCAACAAGGGGTCGATCCACGCCCTCGTCGGCGAGAACGGCGCGGGCAAGTCGACCCTGGGCAAGATCATCGCCGGCGCGCACTCTCCCGACGAGGGGCGGCTGCTCCTGGGCGGCGAGCCGGTCCGGTTCCACTCGCCTCGCGACGCGATCGCCCGCAAGGTCATCTTGATCGCCCAGGAACTGTCCATCGTCACCTCGCTCACCGTCGCGGAGAACGTGTTCCTCGGCGCCGAGCCGCGCCGGGCCGGCTTCCAGGACCGCAGGAAGCTCCGTCGCCAGTACGCCGACCTGGCCGCGGCGGCCGGGTTCGAGCTGGACGGCGACGCCCACGCCGGGACCCTGCGGACGGCTGACCAGCAGAAGGTGGAGATCTTGCGGGCGCTGTCCCGCGACGCCGAGCTCATCGTGATGGACGAGCCGACGGCCGCGCTGTCCCGCCCGGACGTCGAGGCCCTGCACGCGGTCATCCGGCGGCTCGCGGCGGGCGGAACCACCGTCGTGCTGGTCTCGCACTTCCTCGGTGAGGTGCTGGAGCTCGCCGACCAGGTGACGATCCTGCGCGACGGCCACCTGGTGCGGACCGTCCCCGCCGCCGGGCAGACCCAGGACTCGCTGCTGTCGGCGATGCTCGGCCGCCCGCTGGAGGCGGCGTTCCCGCCCCGGCAACTCGCCCCCGCCGACGCCCCCGTGGTGCTGTCCGTCCGCGACCTGCGTGCCCCTGGGGTCAACGGCGTCTCCTTCGACCTGCGGGCCGGGGAGATCCTGGGCCTGGCCGGCCTGGTGGGCGCGGGCCGCACCGAAGTCGCCCGCGCCATCTGCCGCGCGAACCGGGTCAGCGCCGGGACGGTTACCCTCGCGGGGCCCCACGGCCCGGCGCGCGTGCCGGTGACCGGGGACCCGCGAGCCGCGATGCGGGCCGGAGTCTTGATGATCCCGGAATCGCGCAAGGAGCAGGGGCTGATGCTCGGCCGGTCCGTCACCGAGAACGTCAGCCTCGCCAGCCTGGCCCGGGTCGCCGCGGCCGGCCTGGTCCGCACCGGGCCGGAGCGGCGCACCGTCCGCGACGTGCTCGCCAAGGTGGACGTCCGCGGCGGGAGCCAGGTCGCCCCGGTCGGCACGCTGTCCGGCGGCAACCAGCAGAAGCTGCTGTTCGCCCGCTCGCTGCTGCGCGACCCGCGGGTGCTGATCGCCGACGAGCCCACCCGCGGCGTGGACGTCGGCGCCAAGCGGGCGATCTATGAGCTGCTCGCCACGCTGACCGCCAGCGGCGTCGGCGTCCTGATGATCTCCTCCGACATCGAGGAAGTACTCGGCCTGGCGCACCGGGTCCTGGTGATGCGCGGTGGCCAGGTCACCGCCGAGCTCGCCGGCGACCAGGCGACCGAGGCCGCGATCCTCAGCGCCGCCTTCGGCGCGGCCGGGAACGGCGCCACCGAGAGAGGTAGTAAATGAGTCAGGCGACCACGCCCAGCGCGCTGCGGGCCACCCCCCGCCTGCCGCGCGACGCCATCATGTCCCGCGCGCGCAGCGGCGGGATCATCTATCCGTTCATCGTGTTGTTCATCGTGCTGGCGGTCTGGAAGGGCGCGACCTTCTACGGGACGACCAACCTGCTGGCCATCGTGGACCAGCAGTCAAGCACGCTGATCATCGCGGCGGCCGGCACGATGGTGCTCGTCGCGGGCGGCATCGACTTGTCCGTCGGCGCCACCTACGCGCTCGCCCAGGTGGTGACCACCAAGCTGGTGGGGTCCATGAACCCGGTTCCCGCGATCGGAATCGGCATCGCGGTCGGCCTCGGCGTGGGGCTGGTCAACGGCGTGGTCGCCACCTACTTCCGGATCAACTCCCTGATCGCCACGCTGGCCATGTCGTTCGTCGTCGGCGGCCTGGCCTCGCTGGTCACCGGCGGGAACCTGATCATCGCCTACTCCGCGCTCGGGTTCGCGAACCTCGCCCGGACCCAGTTCCTCAGCGTGACCACCGCCGCCTGGACCATGATCGGCGTCGTCATCATCCTCGCGCTGGTGCTGTCCCGCACGATCGCGGGCCGGTACATGTACGCCTCGGGCAGCAACTCCGAGGCGGCCCGCCTGGCGGGCGTCCGCGTGCAGCAGGTCAAGCTGATCACGTTCGTGATCAGCGGCGGGGCGGCCGCGCTGGGCGGCATCATCGACGCCTCCCGCGTCCTGTCCGCGCAAGGCTCCAACGGCGGAACCACGCTCACGTTCACCGTGCTGGCGGGCATCGTCGTCGGCGGCACCTCGATCCTCGGCGGGGAGGGCGCCATCTGGCGCACCGTGGTGGGCACGCTGTTCATCGCGATGATCGGCAACGGGTTCGTCCTGGCCGCGCTCAACCCGCTCTATGAGCAGATAACGCTCGGCGGGATCATCCTCATCGCCGTCGGCGCCGACGCCTGGTCCCGGCTGCGCACTACTGGTTAGCCCGCGTGCGGCCAGCGGTTTTCAGATTCCAAGCCGCCAGCGGAACTTTAACCCCAGCAGGCGCGGGAGTACCATCCGCCGGGTGCTCCCGCGATTTTTTACCACGAATGTGGCATTAGTTAACCGCATCGTAATAATAGGATATGTAAACGCAACAAATGCCACTTGTGCTTGACCCATGGCTTTTCTTGCGTCCAGCACCGAATCCGCAGCTCAGGGTACCGCACCGCGGCCGCACCCGCTTGACCCGCTGACCGCGACTGAGGTCGAGGCGGCGACCGCCGCCGTCAAGGCGGCCAAGGGCCTGGCCGACACCGCGCGGTTCGTCTACGTCTCCCTCTACGAGCCGTCCAAGGCCGAGATCATCGCCTATGAAGCGGGTAACGGCGCCATCCCGCCGCCGCCCCGCCTCGTTAAGGCCATCATCAGGGAAAGGTCGCAGCGCACCACCTACGAGGCAATCGTCACCCTCGACGCTGACGCGCAGGTGGCCGCCCTCACGCACTGGCGGCAGGTGCCCGGCGTGCAGCCCTCGGTGATGCTGGAGGAGTTCTTCGCCGCCGAGGACCTGGTCCGCAACGACCCCCGGTGGCAGGCGGCCATGCGCGAGCGCGGCGTCACCGACTTCGGCCTGTGCATGATCGACCCGTGGTCCACGCCGAACGTCGCCCCGGGTCTGCGCCCCGCCGACGGCCGGTTCGTCAGCCCGCTGACCTGGGTCCGGACCTCGATCGAGGACAACGGGTACGCCCGGCCGGTGGAGAACCTGCTCACCCGCGTCGACCTGGACACGATGACCGTCGTCGAGGTGACCGACCTGGGCGTCGTCCCGATCCCGACGACCCCGGCCAACTACTCGGCGCAGGCGATCACCGACCCGGCGAACGTCCCGTACTTCCCCGGCGGCCCGCGAACTGACGTGCGGGAGCTCGACATCACCCAGCCGGACGGCCCCAGCTTCACCCTCGACGGCCACCACCTGCGCTGGCAGAAGTGGGACCTGCGGATCGGCTTCACCGCCCGCGAGGGCCTGGTCCTGCACCGGATCGGCTACGACGGCCGCAGCATCATCCACCGGGCCAGCCTGTCGGAGATGTTCGTCCCCTACGCCGACCCCTCGCCGACGCACTACCGCAAGCTGGTCCTGGACGAGGGGGAGTACGGCATCGGGCTGCTCACCAACTCCCTGGAACTGGGTTGTGACTGCCTCGGCGAGATCGTCTACCTCGACGGCGTCGTCAACGACAACGACGGGCGGCCGATCGTGATGCCGAACGCGATCTGCCTGCACGAGGAGGACCATGGCATCGCGTGGAAGCACACCAACTTCCGCACCGGCTACGTGGAGGTCCGCCGGATGCGGCGGATGGTCATCTCCTCGATCGTCACCGTCGGCAATTACGAGTACGGCTACTACTGGTACCTGTACCAGGACGGCGGCATCGAGTACGAGGTGAAGCTGTCCGGCGTCATCTCCAACGGCGCGCTGCCGGAGGGGGAGACCAGCCACCCGCACGGCACCGTGGTCGCGCCGCGCGTCTACGGCCCGCACCACCAGCACTTCTTCAACGTCCGCCTCGACATGGCCGTCGACGGCCCCGGCAACCGCGTCTACGAGGTCACCCCGCGATCGCTGCCCGAGGGGCCCGGCAACCCGGTCGGCAACGCCTGGGTCGCCGAGGAGGTCCTCATCGAGGACGAGTCGCAGGCCCAGCGGCAAGCGGACCCGCTCGCGGGCCGGTACTGGAAGATCGTCAACGACGGCGTCACCAACGCCCTCGGCCAGCCGGTCGCCTACAAGCTGGTGCCTGAGCACACCGTCGCCCCGTTCGCGCACCCCGGCTCGGCCGTCGCCCGGCGGGCGGGCTTCATCACCAGCCCGCTGTGGGTGACCGCCTACGACCGGGACGAGATGTTCGCCACCGGCGACTACCCCAACCAGTCCGAGGGCGGCGGCGGCCTGCCCGCCTTCGCGCGGCAAGGGCGGTCCCTGGTCGACACCGACGTCGTCTTGTGGTTCACCTTCGGCGCCAACCACGTCGTCCGGCCCGAGGACTGGCCGGTCATGCCGGTGCATCCGATTGGCTTCCGGATGCTGCCCGCCGGGTTCTTCGTCGGCAACCCCGCGCTGGATAACCCGCAGCCTTCCCCTGTGCATTGCCATCACCGCGGCTGAGTCTCCAGAAAGGCGCCCCCCATGGCAACGACTCAAGAACTCGCCACTGATAGTGGCATCACCCTCAAGAAGCGCGTCCTGTCCACGCCCGAGGTGCTGGCTCAGTCGGTCGCCAACATGGCACCCAGCGCCGCCATGGCGCTGCTCCCGCTGCTGGTCTTCTTCTCGGCGGGGAACGCGACCTGGCTGTCCTTCGGGCTCAGCATCGTCGTCTTGCTCATCGTCGGCTACTGCGCGGCCCAGTTCGCCACCCGCGTCAACAGCGCCGGCTCGTTCTACGTCTGGGTGACCCGCAGCCTCGGCCCCGGCGCCGGCAGCGCCGCCGGCTGGGGCCTGGTGCTCGGCTACCTGTTCACCGGCGTGGCCACCGTCATCGGCTTCGAGATCTACGCCGACAACTTCATCGGCGGGTTCGCCTCCGGGTTCGCCGCGAACCACGTGGTGCGGGCGATCTTGTACATCCTCGGCGGCGTCGGCCCGGCGATCATGGCCGTTTCCGACATCCGGATCAGCCAGCGGGTCGCGTTCGTCCTGGAGACCGTCTCGGTGACAATCATCCTGGTGCTGTGCATCGCCGTCTACGTGCACAACGGCGGCGTCATCGACACCCACCAGCTGTCGCTGAAGGGCTTCAGCGCCGGCGGCCTGGTCGTCGGCATGGTGCTGGCGATCTTCGCCTTCGTCGGCTTCGAGTCAGCCGGAGCGCTCGGCCAGGAGGCCAGGAGGCCCGAGCGCAGCGTGCCCCGCGCGATCTTGTGGAGCTGCGGCGCCGTCGGCGTGTTCTACCTGATCGTGTCCTACGCGCAGGTCTACGGCTTCGGCGGTGCCGCGTTCGCCAAGGCCAGCGCGCCGCTGCCGCAGCTGGCCAGCGTCGTCGGCATGGGCTGGCTCGGCCATTTCATCGCCATCGGCATCACCTGCTCCATGTTCGCCTGCTGCCTGGCCTGCCTGACCGCTGGCTCGCGGATGCTGCTCAGCCTCGGCCACGACGGCCTGCTGCCCGCCAGGAAGTTCTTCACCCACACCGCGCCGCGCACCAGCGCGCCGGACTTCGCGATCTGGACGATCGCGATCCCGATGACGGTCATCCCCATGGCCTACATCGCCGCGGGCAGCACCGACGTGGTGCTCACCGGCGAGGAGGGCACCCTGGCCACCTACGGCTTCATGCTCGCCTACGGGCTGGTCGCGCTGGCCGCGCCGTTCTACCTCAAGAAGATCGGCCAGCCCAAGCCGCTCGCCTGGTTCGTGGGCATCCTCGGCGCGGTCACGATGCTCTTCGTCTTCTACGTCAACTGGATCCCGCAGGCCATCCCGAACGACGTCTTCCCCGCCCTGGCCTGGCCCTGGTGGACGCTGCCGTACGTCTTCCTCGGCTGGACCGCCATCGGCTTGGCCTGGTACCTCATCGTCAAGGCGCGCAACCCGGCGGTGGTGGCGGCGGCCGGCGAATGGGGCGACCACGTCTCCACCGACACCCAGGTGGCCACCGAGTAACCGGGTAAGAGCCCACAACCGAAGAGCTGTCCCGCCCAACGTTGAGCAGACCTCATTTCACTGACAACCTGCCGCGGGCCGGCGCGCCGCCGCTAGCCGATGGAGGAGCTGAGGGTCACGGGCTGGGTGTCCTGCCCGTTCACGCTGTCGAAGATGCCGGGGGCGTTCTGGAACTGGCCGCTGGGATTGTGCGCCAGCGTGGAGCCGGTGATCCGCAGGGTCCCGCCGCCGGCGTTGACGACGAAGAAGATGCCGCCGCCGCCCTCGCGGGCGGTGTTGTCCCGCATGACCGTGCCCTCGACGGTGAGGTCGTAGGAGTTGCCGTCGGTGTAGATCGCGCCCCCGCTGCCGCCGCCCGCGGTGCCGGCGGCGGCCGGGTTCGCGCCCCAGCCGATCGCCTGGTTGCCGGCCAGCACGCTGTTGAGGACGTCGAATTTCGCGTACAGGCCGCTGAGCGCGCCGCCGTTGGAGCAGCTGTTCCCGGTGAAGGTGTCGCCGGTGATGTAGACGGGGCTGCCCGGGTACATGCCGACCGCGCGGATGGCGCCGCCGCCGAGGTCGGGGCCGCTGGCGTAGCAGCGGTTGCCGGCGAACGAGGAGTTGACGACCTTGAGCTGGCCGCCCCCGGCGAAGATGGCGCCGCCGCCGTAGACCGAGCTGCCGCTGGCCTGCCGCGTGGCCGAGTAGGCGCCGGTGAAGGCGAGGTTCTGCACGACGAGGCGCGGCCACTGCTGCTGCCAGCCGGGGTTCATGAACAGGATCTGGGTCGTGCCGCCGCCGCTGAGGGTCACCTTCCCGCCGCCGTCGAGCACGACCTCGTGACTGGAGGCCGAGACCTTGGCGGTGGCGGTCATGGTGATCGTGACCGGGCGCGGGCCGCAGTTGAACGTGATGACGCCGCCCGCGGCCACCGCGGTGACCACGGCCGCCGACGTGCAGCCGCCGGGCGTGCCGGTGCCGATCACGTGGTCGGGATGGCTAATGGCGACAGCCTGGGCGGCCTGCGGGACGGCCGCGTGCCCGGCAGGGTTGCCAGCGGCCGCAACGGTGCCGCCGGCGCTGGTGGCGGGGGTCGGCGCGGAGCCGGGGGACGCCTTCCCCTTCCCCTTCCCCTTCGCCTTCGCCGGGGGCGATGCGGGCCGGGTGCCCCGGGCCGTGGTGGGGGCGAGCGCGGTCGGCATGCTGCCCGCGGGCACGGTCGCCACGAACGCGGGCACCGTGCTCGGGGCGGCATCGGGAGCCGCGCCCGCGCACCCGGTGAGCGCGGCCATCGTCGCCAGGCCGCCCATGATGGCCAGGCCTCGCAGAAACATGCCCAAACCAAGCACCGATCCCATGGCGCACGATGCTAGCCCCCCGGGCCCCGGGCCATGGGGCAGTCGGCGGAGTCGGCGCGGGAGCGGACCACCATCGGGGCGGTCGCCGCCTGGTGCCCCTCCTCGGCGGCCGCCACGTCCTAGGCGATTCCGGGCTGAGCCACGCCGCGGCGTTGATCTGGATGATGATGATCCACAGCCCCAGCAGGGTGAAACAGGCCGGCGAAAAGGCGGTATAAAACCCCGCGAGCATCGATTCCTCCCCTTCCGCCGGCCAGCCATGACGGCGGGATATCCCGGCGCCCCCGAATTGTTGCCACGATACTAAGAAGGCGACGGGGGGTGCGGGCGCCGGCTTGATGGTCAAGACTGTGGGCGTGGAATTCTTCTGCTATCACCGCGACCGGCCCGGCTCCGCGCGGCTGCGCGATGAGCTCCTGGAGGCGCACTGGTCCTACATGGACCGGTTCCAGGCGGCGATGATCGCCCGCGGCCCGACCCTGGCCGGCGACGGCGCGCCCACCGGCAGCGTGCACATCGTGGACCTGCCGGATCCGGCCGCCGCCCGCGCGTTCGCCTTCGACGAGCCGAACTACCAGGCCGGCGCGTACCGCGACGTGATGCTGCGCCGCTGGCGCAACCGGCTGGGCCGCACGATGTGGGACTTCCCCGGCGGCCGGGAGGGCGGCCACCGGTACGTGGTGCTCGGCCTCGGCGCGGGATCGGCCGCCGATCTTGCCATTCCGTCCGGCCGAGACGAGCTGATCGCCTACGGACCGTTGCTGTCCGATGACGGCGCCGCCTGGCTGGGCACGGCGGCCCTGGTCCGGGCGCCGGGCCCGGACGCGGCGCGCGCGATCGTGACCCCCGACCGGTACGCCGCCATCGAGGTGCACAACTGGCAATTCGGCGGCCGGCCGTCATGACCCGGACCGTGGTCGCGTTCCACGCCCATCCCGACGATGAGGTGATCTTCACCGGCGGGACCCTGGCGCGGCTGGCCGACGAGGGGCACCGGGTGGTGGTCGTCCTGGGGACCGACGGGGCGATGGGGACGGCCGACGGCATCCGCCTGGCGGAGTTCCGCGCCAGCGCCGCGATCCTGGGGGTCGCGCGGGCCGAGCACCTTGGCTACGCCGACAGCGGCCACGGGCCGGTGCTGTACCCGGCCCCGCCCGGGCGGGTCCGGTTCGCGCGGGCCGACCCTGACGAGGCCGCCGGGCGGCTCGCGGCCATCTTGCGGGAGGAGTCGGCCGACCTGCTGCTCAGCTACGACCCGGGTGGCGGGTACGGCCACCGGGACCACGTGAAGGTGCACGCGGTGGGAGCCAGGGCCGCCAGCCTCACGGGCGTGCGAGTACTGGAGGCGACCGGGCCGCGGGGCCTGCTGATCACGCGGGTGGCCGTGCTCCGGGTGCTGCGGCTGGTGGTGCGTTACCGCAGCGGGGAGACCATCACGGCTGGAGTTTCCCGGTCGGCGATCACCCACCGGGTGAACGTCCGCCGCTACGCCGCGCGAAAGCAGGCCGCGCTGGCGGCGCACCGGACGCCCGCCCAGGGGAAGGGCCGTGCAGCCCGGCTATTTCGCCTCGCGGTGTCGCTCCCGGCCCCGGTCTTCGGCCTGTTCGCGGGCCGCGAGTGGTTCACCGAGCCGGGAACCGGGCCCGGCCCCATCCTCGGCGACGTCCTCCGCTCCCGCGCATAGCCGTTTGTCGCGGAAGCGTGCTCCCGCTCCAACGCCCGTTACCTGGCGCGGTGATGGCCACGCTCCGCGGCGACGTCGCGTACGCAGGCCGCGCGGAGCGGAGGCCCGCGACATGCCCGGACCAGCGTCGCGGACCGCTACACTGACATGGCACGGGCTGTAGCGCAGCTTGGCTAGCGCGCCGCGTTTGGGTCGCGGAGGTCGCCGGTTCGAATCCGGCCAGCCCGACAAGCAATTTCCGTATTGCCATTGGGCCATCGCACTTCTCAAGCTCCCGGGATTCCTGTCCCACCCGGCCATTGCACCCGCGGCCCGAAGCTTAGGCGTGGTGCCCGTTTACCGTGCCGCCGACGCGCGCCCGGCGCGCCCGGCGAAGGCCGTACGCGCGCGAAAGCTGAGCCGAGGCTGTGCGCCCCCTGGGAATCAGGCACCATAAGCGCGGGAGGGGCCATGGACTTGGCCGGGTTCACCTGCCCGGCGTTCCCGGCGTCATATCATCGCCGACATGGCAAGCGGGCTGGGGGTTCTGATAGGAGGGCGCTTCCGGCTGGTCGCGTCCATCGGCCAGGGCGGGATGGGCCGCGTATGGCGCGGACACGATGAATTCCTCGACCGGGACGTCGCGGTCAAGGAGGTCCTGCTCCCACCGCACCTATCGGAGGCCGAACGGTCCGAGCTCGTCGAGCGGACCACTCGCGAGGGGCGCTCGGCGGGGCGGCTGAACCATCCCGGCGTGGTCACGATCTATGACGTGGTCGAGCATGACGGCGCGCCGTGGATCGTCATGGAGTACATCGCCGGGCGGTCCCTGGCGGCCGAGATCGCCGAGCGCGGACGGCTGCCCCGGCAGCAGGTCGCGGTGATCGGCGCGAAGATCGCCGACGCGCTGGCGCACGCCCACGCGGTCGGCGTGGTGCACCGCGACCTGAAGCCAGACAACGTGCTGCTGTCGGGCAACCGCGTGATCCTCACCGACTTCGGCATCGCCCGGATGACCGACACGACGAGCCGGCTAACCGGAACCGGCACCGTGGTCGGCACGCCGCAGTACATGGCACCCGAACAGCTGGAGGGGCGCACCGCCGGCCCGGCGGCCGACATGTGGTCGCTCGGGGCCACGCTGTACACCGCCGTCGAGGGCCAGCCGCCGTTCGACGGCCCGTCGATGACCGCGCTGATGACCGCCCTCTTGACCCGCGATCCGCAGCCCCCGGCGCACGCTGGCCCGCTGACCGCGGTCCTGGCCCGGCTGCTGACCAAGAATCCCATGCTGCGCCCAGACGCCAGCGCCGCCGCGCTGGAGCTCACCCAGGACATGGCATACCAGCCGACCGCCGCCGCGCCAAGCGCCGCGCCGCCCGCGCCGCCCGTCCCGCCCGCCGCGCACAACGCCGGCCCGGCCTATCCGCCAACCCCGTATCCGGGTAACGGACGGTCATCCGACTTCCCCGGCGCCCCCGACGTCATCACGATGGGGCCGCCGCGAGCCGCTGGCGGCCGCCGCCCCGGGCTGGCCCTCGCGGCCGGATCGATCATCGCCGTCATCGTGGTGGTCGCCGGGCTGTTCGTGGCGCGGGGCATCATCCGCCATAGCCACACCGGGCCCGCCGCCGGGGTCGGGCAGGGGACCGGCACCGCCGTGTTCAAGGACATCGTCGTGCGGGAGGTCACCACCGTTCCGGCGCGCACGCTCAACGCGGTCGGCCCCGGATCGGTCCTGGCGGTGTCCGGGACGATCAACGGCGTGTCCGGCGCCGCCACCCCCTTGCGCAAGGACGGCAAGCCGGACGTGTTCTACGACGGCGCCGAGTACTGCCCGTACTGCGCCACCGAGCGGTGGGCCATGATCGTCGCGCTGAGCCGCTTCGGGACGTTTCGCGGGCTCACGCCGATCAGGTCCTCCGCGACCGACACACCGGCCAGCATCGCGACGTGGACCTTCCACGGCTCGAAGTACACCAGCCGGTACCTGACCTTCACCGCCGTCGAGGAGACCGGCAACGTGGCCGACAGCAGCGGCGCTTACCCGGCGATTGAAGTACCCACCGCCGCGGAGAAGGCTCTCATCGCCAAGTACGACGGCAGCGGGCCGACCGCGGGCTCGATCCCGTTCATTGACTACGGGAACAAGTACGTCCAGGTCGGAGACCTGCCTGGGTTCCTGCCGGCGAACCTGGAGGGGCAGAACTGGGCGCAGATCGCCACCTCCTTGAAGAACCCGGCCAGCCCGACCGCGCAGGCCGTCGACGGCGCGGCTAACTGGACCACGGCCGCCATCTGCACACTGACGAACAACCAGCCATCAACGGCCTGCACGCCAGCCGTCATCGCGCTGGAGGCCAGGCTCTAACGCGGGCTCGGGGGCGAGCTCCGGCGGCTGGCGCTCGGAGGGGGTCAAGACGCCCAGCACCGAGCGAACCGCCGCGGTGACCGGCTCCAGCTGCTCATCGGCGGGCAGCGACCGAGACGTCGGCGGGAGCACCACGCTGGTGTCCATCGCCGCGGCCACGGCCCGCAGCTCGCCCGTCAGCCCGTGCACGGCGTCCGGGGACGGCGGGGGAGCGCCCCGGCCGACCGCCACCACCGTCGCCGTCACCGCGTCCATCAGCTCCTCCAGGCCGACGACGGCCGGCCACAGCGCCGACGCGCGCCGCGACACCGCCGTCGGCTCGGACATGGTCCGCTGGTACTCGGCGCGCAGGTCTGACAGCGCGCGGGAGGCCCGGCGCCGCAGCCGGGACCGCCACGGCGGCTGTCCAGGCTTCACCGGCTTCGCCTCGGCCGGCCTGATGTCGGAGCGGTCCGCCCACGCGGTGACCAGGGACTCATCCATGTAGTCGCAGATCACCCGCAGGGTGGCGGCGAACTTCCCCGGCAGGTGCGCCTGCCAGCTCACCGGCCAGGGCGCGTACCCGATGAGCAGCACCACCGCCGAGGCCAGCACCGTGTCCAGGGCGCGGTCGCCCGCTAGTCGCCAGCCGGCGGGCGTCAGCAGGTCAATGAGCACCACGACGAGGGGAGTGAGGAACACGGCGGACAACCCGAAGTTCCGTGCCTTCCCGTACGGCAACAGCGCCGCCAGGATCCCGAACGGCACCAGCAGCCACGGGCCGAACGGCACCACCGCGAGGATCGCCGCCCCGAGCACCGCGCCGGCCACCGTGCCGCCCGCGCGCTGCAGCGCGCGGGCGAAGACCGAGCCGTAGTCGGGCTTGAGGATGACCGCGACGGTCAGCGGCACCCAGTAAGACCGCTCCAGCGGCAGCACCTCGCTGAGCACCGCCGCCACGCCCATGCACGTCATCAGCCGGATAGTGAACGTCCACGCGATCCAGCCGCCGACGAACTGCTCCCACGCGACCCGCGCCCGGGCCCGCAGCCGCTCCCACCGGGAGACGGGCTTCATGGGCGTGGCGGTCGACGGCCCCCACTTCCCGGAGATCACCCGCGACAGGTCGACCATCGACTCGCGTAGCGCCAGCGCGCCGGGGCTGACCGACCAGTGCGGCGGGATGATCGGCAGCTCCCCGGGGCCGGGATGGGCATCGATCGCCTCCGCGAGCCGGTCAATCGTGTCAGTGACCCATGGCGGCGGCCGCTCCCCGGAGGTTCGCAGGGCCGTGCCCGCCTCGGCCATCGGGTGGCCGGCGTTCAAGATGGCCATCAGGTGCATCATCGGGCGCATCCGCCCGCCAGATGACGAGCGCACCGTGAGCAGCGCGTCGTAGGCGGCGTTCAGCGCGGCGGTCAGGTTACGCCGCGCCGCGCCGGTCCGGGGCGTGCCGATGGCCCGCAGTCCCTCGGCGAGGGCGTGGTAGACGTCAGCGACCAGCCGGCGCTCAGGCGACCGGGGGGATAGCAGCCACCCGGGCACCATCAGGAGCAGCGCCCACGCGACCCCGGCACCGAACCCCGCCGCGGTATGCCGCCACGGGCGCAGCGCGCCGAGGGGACCGACCCCGAGTGCGGAATAGACGACCAGCTGCAGCCCGGTTACCGACCCGACGCTGCCCAGCCGGGCCAAGATCGTGGATACCCCCGCGACGATGACCAGGGCGATGACCGCGACCCACCCGCGCCCGTGGATCAGCGACCCGATCAGCAGGCCCGCCGCCCCGCCGCCGACGGCGGCGGTGGCCACCCGCTTGACCCGCGACCGGTACGGCCCGCCCTGGTCGATCATGATGCTCATCAGGCCGCCCATCGCGGGCAGCAGGGCCAGCGCCCGGTTCCCGGTCGCGATCCC
>JAICUO010000792.1 GCA_025935815.1 Streptosporangiaceae bacterium | reverse complement strand
GTCTCGTCGGAGAACGCGCACGACCCGACCAGGTGCAGTCCCTCGCTGAGCATGCCGAACAGCGGCACCGGCACCTCCTCTGGCGTCAGCGCGACCTCCACGACCGTGCCGCCCGGCTCGGTGACGGCCATCGCCTCGGCGAAGGCGCCCGGCGCGGCCGAGCATTCCAGCACCGCCGCGAACTTCACGCCCGCCTCCGCCACGTACTGCGCCACTGGCTTCTCGCGGGTGTCGAGCACCACGTCGGCGCCCACGGCGGCGGCGGCCGCGCGCCGCCCGGCCGACCGGCCCGCGGCGACGATCGGTCCCGCCCCGGCCAGCCGCAGCCCCATGATCGCGTACAGGCCGATCGGCCCGACCCCGTACACCAGGACCGGGTCGCCCGGCCCCACCTGGGCCAGCTTGACCGCCTGCAACGCCACCGAGAACGGCTCGGCGTGCGAGCCGGTCTCCACCGGCAGCTCCGGTGGCAATGCGGCCAGCTGCCGGGCCGGCACCGCCACGTACTGGGCGTAGGCGCCCTGGCGGGTGATCCCGATGTTCGGCGCGGCCTCGCACCGGAACGCCAGGCCCCGGGCGCAGATCCGGCACTTCCCGCACGACCCGAGCGGCGAGGCGGCCACCGGCTGGCCCTCGCGCCACCCGGTCACGTCCCGGCCGACTCCCGCGATCCGCCCGCTGAACTCATGCCCCAGGATCTGCCCGTCGGCCGCGTGCCCGTTCTGCAGGGTGTGCACGTCCGAACCGCAAAGCCCGCAAGCGTCAACCTCAACAACGACCTCATCAGGTGCGGGGGTCGGATCCGGGACCTCCGTCACCACCGCCTCTGTTCCCCTGCACTCAACGGCCCGCACTGTCTGCCTCGCCTTCCCCTTGCTCCGGTGGTTGGGGTGGCGCCGGCCGCGACAGGGCGCGGGTCCGGGCACCGGCTGGGGCGCGGCCGGCCCCCCGGCCGGCGCGCTCCACACCCCTGAGCCTGATACCTGGACCGGCGTCTGGGCAAGGGGCGTCTTCCAGCGAAAACGCGTCATTGTCGCGGACGGGCAGCGCGGCCGCGCGCTCGTTGTGCCCGGCCACGGACTACCGTCCGGCCGGATCCTCCCGCCGCGGCGCCGCGCTCCTGCTTAGATCTTCCTCTATTTGGGCAGGTGAAAGGCCATAGTGCGGCTGAATGGCCTTTTACGGAGTCGCTTATTCAGGAAAGGCCCTCATTGGCCTTATCGTTGGGAGCCATGAGTAGCGCCGAGGATTACGAGTGGGCCGATGACTGGTACGACTCGATCGGTCAGGCCTACTGCCTGACCCTGGCCGAAGGGCTGACGCCCGCGCAGTTCCTGGACCGGATCAGCGCGGTGCCCTCGGGGACCAGCGAGGGCCTGGAGGCAATCGGCATCCGGTCCCAGCAATTGTGGGAGCAGGACCCGGTCAGCCGCGCCATCATCGGGGTGACCGAGGTCCGGGACGCCGACGGGAGCCCCTGGGCGCTCGGCGTCGAGGTCAACGGCTTCCTGGGCGCTACGCCGGAGGTCATCGGCGCGCTATCGGCGGGAACCCGCGTCGTCTCGCACTTCGCCAACGCCAGCGCCGAATGCTTCTACTGGATGGCCGACGGCCGGGTGGCCCTCACCTTCGACCCGCTGTTCCCGCAAGACCGCGAGGGCAGCGAGTCCCGGGCCGTCACGGGGCAGTTGCGCGCGGCCGGCTTCGACCTCGCCGATGACGCCGAGAACATCGACCACCCAACGGCGTCCGCCTTCGCCCTCGCCCAGCACATCACCGGGGTCGAGGTAACCCGCGACCTCCTGGAAACGGCCACCTACGAGGTTGGCGTGGCCCCCCACCCCGCGCCGTAGCGCCGACTTATCACGAGTTCCGCGCGACTTATCACGAGTTCCGCGCATTTCTTGCCCGTTTTATGGCGAATTGCCGCTACGGAACTCGTGATAAGACCAGAACTCGTGATAAGTTCCCGGCGAGAGGCGCTGATAACAGCAAGAGGCGCGGAGCGCTGGAAGCGGGGGCCGCCGAGCGGGTCACCCCTGGCCGCTGAGGGTGGCGCCCTTGCCGAGCGGGGCCACGCTGCGGGCGTAGATGGACAGCCAGCCGCAGCCGGCGGGGACCGTCAGCGGCGGCAACTCCGCGCGGCGGCGCTGGAGTTCCACGGTGGGGACCTCCAGGTCAATCGTGCGGGCGCTGACGTCGATCGAGATCATGTCGCCGTCGCGGACCAGCCCCAGCGGGCCGCCGGCCGCGCCCTCGGGGGAGGCCTCGGCGATCACGAGGCCGCCGTTGACCAGGCCGGACATCTGGCCGTCGGTGATCACCGCCACCGACGTGGTCAGGCCCGCCCCGTCCAGCGCGAACATCAGCGCCGAGGTCAGGCCCATGCCGGGGGAACCGCGCAGGCCCAGGCCGGTCAGCACGACCACGTCCCCCGCGCTCACCGCGCCGGCGCGGACGGCGGCGACCCCCTCCTCCCGCGAGTGCACCACCCTGGCCGGCCCGCGAAACGACAGCGGCGCGTCGTCGGCGACCGTCCGCTTGAGCACCGCGCCCTCCGGCACGAGCGACCCGCGCATCACCACGATGCCCGGGTGCGTCGCGAGCGGCGCGCTGAGCGGGCGGATGACCGACTCATCCACCGAAGCGCCCGCGATCGCCTCGCCCAGCGTCCCGCCGCCGACCGTCAGCGCGGACAGGTCCAGCAGCGGCGCGAGCTGCCGCATCAGCCCGAGCGTCCCGCCGGCGGCTTCGAACGCGGTGATCTGGGTGGCGCCGTTCGGCTTGACGTCGGTCAGCAGCGGGACGAGCGGCGCGAGCTCTTCGAACAGGGCGTACACGTCGGCGTCGCACCCGGCCTCGACGGCGATGGCCTGCAGGTGCTTGAGGCAGTTCACCGAACCGCTCACCGCCAGCAGGCAGGTGACGGCGTTGCGGAAGGCACCGTTGGTTAGGTACCGGGAAGGCGCGGCGCCCTGGCCGACCAGCTCGATGATCCGCTGCCCGGCCCTGGTGACCGTCTCCCACATCGCCGGGCCGCGCGCCAGGCAGGGCGTGGAGCCGGGCAGGGCCATCCCGAGCGCCTCGGCGGCCAGGTGCATGGAGTTGGCGGTGCCCATCCCGGCGCACACCCCCGGCCCGGTGACCGCGCAGGTGGCCATCTCGCCGAGCTCCTCGACGGTCATCGCGCCCGCCGCGACGTGGCCGGCGAACCGGAAGATGTCCTCGAAGTCGACCGGCTCGCCGCGGTAGACCCCCGACGGCTGGTAGCCGCAGGCGACGATGATCGTCGGGATGTCCAGCCGGCCGGCCGCCAT
>JAICUO010000127.1 GCA_025935815.1 Streptosporangiaceae bacterium | reverse complement strand
TCCGGCTCATGGCCACCGCCCCGGTCGGCCGGATCATCTACACCCGGCACGCGATGCCGGCCGTCGAGCTGGTGAACTTCACCATCGACGCGGGCGACATCGTGATCCGGACCGCCCCCAGCGGCAAGCTCCTGGCCGCGATCCGCGGCGCCGTCGTCGCCTTCGAGGCCGACGCCTACGACGCCGCCACCCGCTCCGGCTGGTCGGTGACCGCCGTCGGCCACGCCCGGGAAGTCACCGACCCCGCCGACGCCGGGATGCTGCGCACCACCGGGCCCCATCCCTGGGCACCCGGCCACCACCCGTACTTCGTCAGGATCACCCCCGGGCAACTGACCGGACGGTACCTCAGCGCCGCCGACAGCGGTCCCGAGCAGCCGGACGGGCGGGACGGAGCGGTTCCTCCTCCTCGGTGATCGCGATGACGGCCTCCGGCAGGCCGCGCGGCCCGCGCGCCAGGGTCCTTGGTCCCCCGGTGATATGGCCCGCCGGCCCTGCCATCGCCCGCGTCTCCTCGGCTTTGCTAGAGGTGGAAAGGATGTGGTTGCCATGCGAGCGCTCGTGGTCTATGAGTCGATGTACGGGAACACGCATGCTGTCGCCATCAGCATCGCCGCCGGGCTGGGCGCCAGTTACGAGGTGACGCTGGTCCCGGTGACCCGGGCCACCCCGGATCTGGTGGCAGCGGCCGATCTGGTAGTCGCCGGAGGGCCGACGCACATGCACGGAATGTCCACTGCCGCCTCCCGGCGGATGGCCGCGGAAGCGGCCGCCAAGGAGGGAAGCGAGCTGGCCATGGACCCGGATGCCGACAGCCCGGGGATACGCGGCTGGCTGAGCCAGGCCGGCCAGGGGCACGGGCTCGCCGCGGCCTTCGACACCCGGATCAGCGGTGCACCGCTGCTGACCGGCCGCGCCAGCCGGGGCATCGCGCGGCTGCTCAATGCCCGCGGGTATCACCTGCTCACCGCCCCCGCGAGCTTCCTCGTCAGCAAGGAAGGCACGCTGCTGGAGGGTGAGGAGGCACGCGCTCGCGCCTGGGGCGCAATGATCGGCGCGGAAGCCCGCAGCGCCGCGGCGATGGCCTAGCGGACGCCCCGGGAACAACGACCGCAAGCTGGCGCCCGCCGACGGCGAGGCGACCGGCCCGGAAAGTCAGGCGGGGACCAGGAAGGCGCTGATCTCACTGGCCAGGCGCTCTGGCTCGTCGAGCGGAATGAACGTGCGCCCGCCGTCGATCGGCACCAGCCGGGCGTGCGGGAACGCGTCCGCCAGGCGGCGCGCGAGCGGCATCGTGAAGAACCGGTCGGCAGCGCCCCACAGCAGCAGGACCGGCCGGTCGAACGCGTGCAGGCGCGTCGAGACGTCGAGCAGGTCGGCCGGGCGCATCGCGCGCATGAAGCGGGCGGTGTCCCTGCGCACCCCGGCGTCGGTGAGCAACGGCATGGCCCACCGCCTGGTCAGCGCCGCGTCCAGCGGCTTGGTCACCAGCGGGCCGAAGCCGAGCGCTGAGTGCCTGACCGCCGTCAGGCGGGTGCCCTGGCCGGTCAGCCATAGCCGGAACGGGCTGCTGGCCAGCTTGACGAGCAGCCCGAACGGCGGCGGCGGGAACTGGTCGAACGCGTCGCAGTTCGTCAGCACCAGCCGGCCGACCCGGGACGCGTCGGTGTCGAGGAGGAACTGGCAAAGCGCGCCGCCGGTGTCGTTGCCGACCAGCGTGACGTCGCTTAGGCCGAGGGCGTCCAGGAAGGCCAGCAACAGCTTGGCCACGCCGCGCGGGGTGACGTCCGCGTCCGCCCTGAGCGGGACCGGATGAGCGCCAAGCGGCAGGTCAGGGGCGTATGAGCGGATGCCCCGGGCGGCGAGCGCGTCGGCGACACCGGTCCACAGCTCACCGTTGACCATGATGCCGTGCACGAACACGACCGGCGGGAGCGCGCTGTCGGGCGGGCCGGCGGCCCGGTAGCTGACCCGGCCCTGGGGAAGGTCGACCGTTGGCATCGATGAGCTCCTCTGCGGTGCGGTGAAACCGTGCGCTAACTAACATACCGACAGTCGGTATGATCGGCAACAGCGGCCCTAACGGGACGTTCCCGGCCGCCGTTTCCATCGCATCTCCATATCGGCTGCACAGCGCCCTCACCGGCCCACGGCAGGGTTAAGGGACCGGCTCGCCAGAAAGCGGGCCTCGACATCCACACCAGGGCATTACCCGAGAGATGGACCCCGTAGGAGTACCCGATGACGACCGAAGCCGCCACTTACCCGGACATCAACCAGGCCTTCATCGTCGATTCGCTGCCCAGCGCCGCTCGCGTGCTGGCCGTCACCGCCCGTCCCGGACAAGAGTCGGCCGACCTGGGCGGGGTGCTGTTCGCGTTCCGCCGGTCGGGGGCCAGCCTGGGCTTGCTGTGCCTGACCCGCGGCGAGGCCGCCCCGCGGAACTCCGGCACCGCGCGGCTCGAGGCGGCGCGGCCCTGGGAAGTGCAGATGGCCGCTGCGATCCTCGGGGTCCACGACGTCGCCGTCACCAGCTACGGCGACGGGAGGCTGCACAAGTACGACATCTCCGACCTGGCCGCGCGGATTCTGCGGGCGGTCATCGAATGCCGCGCCGACTTGCTGCTCGCCATCGCGCCCGAGACCGGCGACATCGGGGACGCGGCCGTCGCCCGCGCCGTGACGGCCGCCGCGCTGCAGGCCGGGGTGCCGGCCGCCGCGCGCACCCGGGCGGGCGTGTCCGGCGCCTGGACGCTCGATCTCGGCTCCGACGCCGAGACCGCGCGCGCCATCCAGAAGTCGGCCGTCGCCGCCCACGCCAGCCAGTCCGAGGTACTGCCGGAGGTGATTGGCCGGCTCGACCAGCTCGGCGGCGCCGAGACGCTGCGCTGGCTGGTGAACCCCGCCCGGGTACCCGCGCATATCGCTTAGCTTGCCCGCTTTTCGGCTGTGCCCTTTGGGGGTATGGACACCGCACTCGGCGCAAGGCGCCCCTTGCTCACGATTGCCATCCGTCGCCGCCCGAAGGTAATCACATGGAAGCAAACGCAGACCGCTTCCTCGAGCTCATGCACCAGCTCGAGGACTTCACCGACGCGATCTCCCCGGAGCGAGCGCACATCGAGTTCGACGAGACAACGTTGCAGCTGTTCTGGATGCGGTGGCCGCGGGTCTCCGCCTGGTCCGGATCGCTGTGGCGCCTGCTGTCTGAGGAGTTGTCAGGCCCGTCCGCGCCCGCGGACCCGGAACTGGATGAGGTGGGCGGAAGTGAGTGACGACCCTCGCCGGACGCTGACCGTCCGCGACCTGATGACCACCAGCGTGGTCACCGCCAGCCCCGACGACCCGGTGGCGAACACCGCCGCGGCCATGGTCGAGCAGAAGGTCGGATCCGCGCTGATCATGCAGGGCCGCCTGCTGACGGGCATCCTCACCGAGCGGGACGTGCTCCGCGCCGCGGCCTCCGGTAGCGACCTGAGGAGCTCACCGGTCTCCGCGTGGATGACCAAGGACCCCGAGCAGGCGTCTCCGGAGACCCTGGCCGAGGACGCCATCCAGCTCATGCTCCTGCATGGCTTCCGGCACCTTCCGGTGCTCGAGGCCTGTGAGGTGCGCGGCGTGGTCAGCCTGCGCGACCTCGCCGCCACCCGGATCCGGCGGCCTGCCGCCCGGGCCTGAGCGTCGCCCGGGAGGGCTAGAGGAGCTTGTCGGCCCACTCGCTGAGCTGGCGCAAGGTGGCGACCTCGGTGACGCTGTCGCAGTGGGGCGCGTACGCCGCCATGCGGGAATCGCTGGTGTCCCAGTCGGCGGCCGGCTCGGGGTTGAGCCAGTGAACGGCCCGGACCCGGCCGCGCAGCGCCCGCAGTAGGTCGGCGCGCTCGGGGCGGTAGTTGGCGCGGGCGTCGCCGCAGATGATGACCACGCAGTCCCGCGCCAGCCCGCCGCCCTCGTGCTCGAGGAACTGGCCCAGCACGGCGCCGTAGTCACTGTGGCCGTCGCCGCGGACCACGCCCGGGCGCGACAGGAGCAGCCGGGTGTCGATCACTCCCGGGCAGGACGCGATGATGTCGGTCACCTCGGCGACGCCGTCGGCGAAGACGAACGAGCGCAGTCGCGGCAGCTCCGCGTGCAGCGCCGCCAGCAGGGACAAGGTGAACTTCGCGAACTCCGATACCGACCCCGAGACGTCGCACAGCACCAGCAGCCGCGGCCGCGGGCGGCGCCGCCGGCGCCACGCGGGGTCCAGCGGAACGCCGCCCGAAGCGATGGCGCGCCGCAGGGTGCGCCGCACGTCCAGCTGGCCGCCCCTGGTCATCCGCCGACGGCGGCGGGCCGTCGCCGCCAGCCGCCGCGCCAGCGGCGCGACGATCGCCCGCATGGCCTCCAGCTCGGCCGGCCCGGCGCGCAGGAACTCCTCGTCCAGGACGGACTCGCGCAGCTGGGCCAGCGACGCCTCCGGGCCGCGCAGCCCGGCGAGGCGGTCGCGCAGCTGCGCGGCGATCTCGGCCCGCAGCTCCTCCATGCGCTGCTGCCGTTCCCGGCTGGCCAGGTGCCTGCCCAGGTCCGGCGCGGGCGCCTGGCCGTCGAGCCGCATGGCGCGCTGCAGCAGCTCGCTGAGGTCGAGCTGGCGCATGATCCGGTACTCGTAGTAGCGCTGGGAGCCGGCCGCCTGGCCCTGGCCGAGGCCGCCGTAGGCGCTGACCACCTCGGCGGCGAGCTGGCTCACGTCGGCCCCCGGGTCGCCGCGCAGCAAGGAGACCAGGCGGGCCAGCAGGTCCGGCGCGGCCTGCTGGCCGCCGCGCGGCGCGGCGCCCGCCAGGCCTTGCCGGGCCGCGTCCTCCCCGGCGCCCTCCTTCGCCGGGGCCGCCGCCCGGGCCGGGAACAGCAGGTCGAAGGCGGCCTGGAAGGCGGGGATGTCCGCGGCTCGCTTGACCAGCGTGACCTGCAGACGTCCCCGCAGCTGACCGCGGTCCAGCAGGTCCGCCTCGCTGATCGCCCGCGTGGCGTCGGCCAGCTCGGCGACCGAGACCGCCAGGCCCAGCCAGCGCAGCTGGCCGGCGAACTCCGTGATCGCCGCCACCACCGCCGCGCCCAGCGAATCTGGCAAGGCGGGCTCCGCGGCCGCGGAGTTAGCATGACTGGCCATGAGCGACAGCGTAAGCCAGCCCGCGCCCGGGTCGGGGCGGGCACACCCGGTGGGCCTGAGCGTGATCATCGACGGCCGCCTCGACGTCGCCCGCGCCCGCCAGGTCGCGAGCTTCGCGGACCGGCTCGGCCTGGCCGGGGTGTGGCTGCGCCGGCCGTGGTGGCCGCTGGGCGGGCCCGCCATGAGCGAGGAGGACGCCGGCGGCCTGTTCGCGTGGCTCGGCGGCGGCGCTGGCGGGCGGGCCGGCCTGGTGGCCCGCGCGGGGCAGGCCGATGTCGCCTGGCTGGGGCGAATGGCCGCGGTGGCGGCCCCGGGGCTGCGCCTCGCGCTGTGCGGGGAGCCGGCCGATGTCGGCCGGTGGCAGCACCTGATCGGGCGGCAGCCGGGCCTGGACGCCACGCCCCTCGCGCTCCCGGCCGACGCGTCCCTGCCTCCCGGGCCCGGCGTCGCGCCCGCCACCGAGGTCTTCATCCCCTGTTCCCCCGGCCGGGACCTGGCCGCCGAGGGGCCGCCGCCGCCCGCGCCGCGGCCGGCCGGCCCGTCCTGGCCGAGGTCACCGTCTCGGTGGGCCGAACCGGCGCCGAGGCCCGCGCCCGCGCCGACGGCGACGAGCTGTTCGCGGTCGCCGGCCACCCGGGCCAGCAGGGCCTGTTCGGCACGCTGGAGGAATGCCAGGCCGCCGCCGCCCGGCTCGCGCAGGCCGGCGTCACCGAGCTCGCCTGCTACCTGCCGCTGGCCAGTGACCTGCATGACGTCCTGGCCCAGCTGCGGTCCATCGCCGTCGGGGCGAGCGTGCTGCGGCCCGGGGACGCCCCGTCGGCGGCGCCGCCGCCGCCCGCCGGGTGGGGTGGACGGCGGGCCACCGGGTGAGCGGCTTGCACGCGGGGAACGTGCAGGGTGATGCTGCTTTGGTGCAGGACTGCGCAGCCGCGCCGTGTGCACACTCAACCTACAGTCCTGAACAGGCCCCTATAAAAAAATAAACGAGGAGCAGGCCATGGCCTACGAGACACGCCTGGCGTCTCTCATGAGCTACCAGAAGGGCCGGGTCGACGTCATCGACGACGACCCCAAGAACTACGCGTTCTCCAACATCTTCGAGGTCGCGTCGCTGGCCAAGCCATTCGAGCAGGTCGCGGTGGCGAAGAACTTCGAGTACGTCCTGGAGGCGGTCCGGGCCGAGGGCACGTCCGGCTGGCGGGCGGCCGCCCACGATCAAAGCGCCCTGGTGCTCGACGGCCAGGTCGAGTTCACCTTCAAGACCCTCGCCGAGGGGCACCCGCTGCCGGACGGCGGATCCGGCGGCGTGCCCGAGGAAGCGGCGGGAACGCTGGTGGGACGGGTGGTCGCCCGGCGCGGTCCCCTGACGCTGCTGCCCGCCGGCCGGGCCTACCGCCTGGCATCGCCGGCCCCCGCCGTGGTGCTCATCCAGACCGTGGCCGGCCCCGACACCCAGTTCCGCTGGGCCGAGATCTGCCAGACGGCTTGACGTTCGCGTGAGTGAGGAGCAAGCGATGACTGTAACCGGCGCCACCCCGCACGGTGAGGTGCACGAGCCGAACGAGTTCGGCTACCAGAGCTTCAGCCTCGGCGAGTTCCACTTCAGCCGGGATGAGTACTTCGCGTACGTCAGGTGGCCCACCGGCCACCACGTGATGAGCGCCGACGCGTTCCTGCGGGCGCTGCAGCGCGACGTGGCCTGGGAGTTCTTCTACGGGATCGTCAACTTCGACGGCGTCGTGGGCACCGTGAACCACTACGGCACGGTGGACCTGTTCGCGGGCCGCTACAACGACGCCTACCGCCGGGCGGAACTGGATCACGTCGAGAACATCGAGACGCCCGTCATCAAGGACACCTTCGCCGCCATCTTGTCCGACTGGACGAACGAGGGATTCGACCCGTTCGCCAGCCCCGAGGAGACCGGGTCCGCGTTCGGCCCCAAGAACGGCGACAACGACGCCGCCATCACCCGCCACCGCGTCACCGCGCGGCGGATGGTGTCCCTGCCCGGCGATGAGCCGCTGCGCGACGACGACAACGGGCACCCGGTCAACCGCATGTTCGCCGATGTCGACCAGGACGAGCCGGAGGTCTACGCCGAGCCCGGGTTCGAGGCGGAGGTCGGCTCGTTCAACCTGTTCGCCTACCTGTCCCGGTCCCCGGTGACCTGGAACCCCAGCGTGGTCAGCGTCTGCCGCGAGTCCCTGTACTGCCCCACCACCGAGGAGTACATCCTGCCGATCATCCACGGCAACGACCGGGCGGAGTGGTTCGTGCAGTTGTCGGATGAGATCACGTGGGATGTCGAGGATCGTGACACCGGCCGCAAGCGCGCCAAGGTGGTCATGAAGGCGGGCGACGTGGCGGCGATGCCGTCCGACATCCGCCACCAGGGTTACTCCCCCAAGCGCTCCATGCTGCTGGTCTGGGAGAACGCCAGCCTGAAGATCCCCCAGCTCATCAGCAGCGGCAAGTTCCCCACCCAGCCGGTCGAGTTCTGACGGTGCCGGCCAAGCCATCCGCCGGCCGGGCGGTCGCGGCGGCCCAGCGGGCATTCCCCGGCTGGGCCGCCCGGTGAGCGACCGCCTCGGCGAGCCCGCGACGATCCGGGAGCGGCTGCGCGACGCTGGCTACGTCGCCGACGACCTGATCGCCGACGTCTTGTTCCTGGCCGACCGCCTCGGCAAGCCCCTGCTGCTTGAAGGGCCGGCCGGCGTGGGCAAGACGGAGCTGGCCAAGGCCGCGGCCGCCCTGGCCGGCGCGCGGCTGCTGAGGCTGCAGTGCTACGAGGGGCTGGATGAGGCCAAGGCGCTGTATGAGTGGAACTACAAGAAGCAGCTGCTGCGCATCCAGGCCGACGAGGGGCGCTCGTGGGAGGAGACCGAAGCCAGCATCTTCACCGAGGACTTCCTGCTTGAGCGCCCTTTGCTCGCGGCGATCAGGTCCCCGGACCCTGTCTTGCTGCTGATCGACGAGGTCGACCGCATCGAGGTGGAGACCGAGGCGCTGCTGCTGGAGGTCCTGTCCGACTTCCAGGTGTCCATCCCCGAGCTGGGGACGGTCACCGCCAGCCGGACGCCCATGGTCATCCTCACCTCCAACGCGACCCGGGAGCTGTCCGACGCGCTGAAGCGCCGCTGCCTGTACCTGCACCTCGGCTACCCGGACGCCGAGCGCGAGCGGGCGATCATCGAGCTGCGGGTGCCCGATATCAGGACCGCGCTCGCGGCTCAGGCGGCCCGCGTCGTGCGCGCGCTGCGCGCCCTGGACCTGCAAAAGCCACCCAGCATCTCCGAGACGGTCGACTGGGCGCGCAGCCTGGTCCTGCTGGGCGTCAGCGACCTCGACGCCCGCGTCATCGGCCGGACCCTGCCGGTGCTGATCAAGAACCACCGTGACCAGGAGCTGGCCTCCGCTGAGCTCGACCTGCCCGGCGTATAATCCCGCCATCACCATTCTCCGGTGCGGAGGAGGCCGCGGTGACGGAGCTCGGGCTAGCGGACACGAACGGCATACTGCGCCAGCCGTGGATCAAGCCGGCGCGGACCAGCGCGGGCCTCGGCTGGCCGCAGCTGTACGTGTCCACCCAGGCTGAGCTGCCCTACCAGGCCAGCTTCGGCTCGGCGCGGACGCACCAGCTCATCTTGCACCTGGACGGCCCGGTCACCGTGCGGCGGGGCCGCCACGGGCTCGGCAACCCCCGCCGGGTGCCGCCCGGCGGGCTGTTCCTGCACCCGGCCAGCCGTGACCTCACCGTGGAGCTCGGCGGCAACCTGCGCACCGTCCACGTCTACCTCGCCGACGACGCCGTGCAGGAGGCGGCCGGCCAGGCTGGCCGCGTGGAACTGGCGGAGGAGCTGGGCACCTCCGACCCGCTCGTCGAGCAGGTCGTCCTCGGGCTGGACGGCGTCCTGCGCGCCTGGGAGCCCGCTGCCCGCACCTACGTCGATCACCTGTCAGTGCTCCTGGCTGCCCACCTCGCCCGCCACCACGCCGTGCGGCGGGTTCCGGAGGTGTCGCAGGCCCGGCCCGGCCTGTCCCCGGGCCAGCTCGCGGTCGTGCGGGACATGATGGACGCCCGCCTGTCCGAGCCCATCCCGCTGGCCGACCTGGCCGCGACCGCCTCGCTGTCGGTCAGCCAGTTCAGCCGCCAGTTCAAGGCCAGCACCGGGGAGACGCCGCACCGGTTCCTGGTGCGCCTGCGGCTGGAGCAAGCGTGCCGGCTCCTGCGGGCCACCACCATGCCGATCGCCGAAATCGCGGCGCGCTGCGGGTTCTCCCACCAAGAGCACCTCACCCGGGTGCTCCGCTCCCACCAGGAAACGACCCCCGCCGCCCTCCGCCGCGGCGCCTGACCCCGCCTGCCCGCGCGGACTCGCACTGCAGGCGTCCGGAAACCCGCCGTGAAATTGCATTTCGGGTGCAGAATGAGAGCGTGATTGAGGCGGACAGGCAGCCGGGCATCCTGGCCCGGATGCTGGGATCGATGCTCACTACCGCCCGGGAGGTCGTGGGCTTGTCGTATGACGAGGCCGCGGCCCGGCTGGGCTGTGAGGCTGACTGGCTGATTCGCGTGGAGACCGGGTTCGTGGTGCCGGCCCCGGATGAGGTCGCGCGCATTCTCGTGGAGTACGGGGTGCGCGAGGCCGATGCCGCCGACCAGATGATCGACCTGGCCCGGCGGGCGGCGTCCCCGCCGCCCTGGCTCCCCCCGCACACATCCCGGATGAGCGCCGGCGGCCGGGACGTGCTGCTGATCGAGGCCGAGTCCACCCTCGCGCAGGTTCACGGCTTCCTGCTCATGCCGCCGCTGGTGCAGACCGAGGGCTACTTCCGCGCGATCGGCTCGGCGGTCCTGCACGGGTGCGACGTCGACCAGGAGTGGGACCTGCTGTCTCACCGCCAGGCGCACCAGCCCGCCGGCGTGACCCGGCTGCTGGAGGTGATGATCGACGAGACCGCCCTCGACCTGCGGGCCGAGCGCCCCGAGGTCATGGCCGGGCAGGTCCGCCACCTGCTGGCGCTGGCCGACAGCCCGCACGCCACGGTCCGCGTCATCCCCAAGGGCGCTACGTTCTGGGAGAAACGCGGCTACAACTTCGACATCTTGTCCTTCGCCGGCACCACCGACCGGATCGGCGTCATCTACTACCCGATCATCGGTGCCGAGCTGGCCTCCACCGACATCTACGACATCTGGGCCCGCATCGAGAACATGTGCGCCGCCGACGTGACCGAGAGCCGGGCCATCCTCGAACGCCACCTGGCCGGCCTCACCTGAAACCGCGCGCAATCCGGAGGCTACCGCGCGGCCGGTTGCCCCGGTAGCGTTTGCGGTGTGGTTGAGGCAATGTGGCTGGATGCCACCGCACAAGCAGATCTTGTCCGTCGTGGTGAGGTAAGTCCCCTCGAGCTAGCAGAAGCGGCCATCGCCCGGATTGAGACGGTCAATCCGAAGCTTGACGCCGTGATCAGGACCCGGTTCGACGCGGCGCGCCGGGAGGCCGCGGGCGACCTGCCCGACGGCCCCTTCCGCGGCGTCCCGATCCTGTTCAAGGACCTGGGCTGCGTGGTCGCCGGCGAGCCGACCGCGTTCGGCCTCGGGCCGATGCGCGACGTGGCGATCCCGGTGACGTCCTACCTGGCCGAGCAGTTCCGGGCGGCCGGGTTCGTCGCGCTCGGCCGGACGAACGTGCCCGAGCTGGGCACCACCGTGACCACCGAGCCGCGCAGCTTCCCCCCGGCCCGCAACCCCTGGGATCCCGGCCATTCGACGGGCGGCTCCTCCGGGGGGTCGGCCGCCGCGGTGGCGGCCGGCCTGGTGGCGGTGGCGCACGCCAACGACGGCGGCGGCTCCATCCGCATCCCGGCCAGCGAGTGCGGGCTGGTCGGCCTCAAGCCGACCCGCGGGCGGGTCAGCCAGGGACCGCTGATCGGGGAGGCCTGGGCCGGCGGCACGATCGACGGCGCGGTCACCCGGACCGTCCGCGACACGGCCGGCGTCCTCGACGTGATCAGCGCGAACATCCCCGGCGACCCGTACTACGCGCCGCCGCTGCCGGGCCCGCTGGCGCGCGAAGTCGGCGCCGACCCGGGCCGGCTCCGGATCGGGGTCCTCGACCGCCCGGGCCTGGAAGGCTACCTTGATGACCCGCAGTGCCGGGCCGCGGTGGCCAGCGCCGCCCGGCTACTGGAGTCGCTGGGCCACCACGTCGAGGAGTCAGCGCCGCAGGCCATGCTGGAGGAGGAGTTCCTCCGGCACTTCAACGTCATCATCGCCGCCGACGTCGAGGCGACCATGCGGGCCTTCGAGTCGGTGCTCCGCCGCCCGATCGGCGACGACGAGATCGAGCCGCGCAACGCCGAGTACCGGCGCGCGGGCAAGGCCCTGGGCGCGGTGGCCTACCTGGACAGCCGGGCCTGGTTCGGGATGTGGGCGCGCCGGATGGCGGACTGGTGGAGCGGCCACGACCTGCTGCTGACCCCCACCCTGGGCGCGCCCCCGCCCGAGCTGGGCTGGTTCACCGCGGCCGGCCCGGAGCGGGAGGGATCCCGGATCGTCAGCTTCATCCCCTACACCGCGCAGTTCAACATGACCGGGCAGCCGGCCATCAGCCTCCCCTTGCACTGGACGCCCGGCGGCCTGCCCGTCGGCGTGCAGCTAGTCGCCGCCTACGGACGCGAGGACATCCTCATCCGCGTCGCCAGCCAGCTTGAGCAGGCCGCCCCCTGGACCGACCGCCACCCCCCCGTCCGCGCCTAACGAACGCCGGCTCCTACTCAATGCTCGTGGATGATCACGCCGCGGATGTTCTTGCCGTCGTTGAGGTCCTGGTACGCCTGGTTCACCTGGTCGAGGGTGTACTTGCGGGTGATCAGCTCGTCCAGCTTGAGCTGGCCTGACTTGTACAGGCCGAGGAGCATCGGGATGTCGTGCAGCAGGTTGCTGTCGCCGGCCAGCGCGCCCCGGATCTGGCGCATGTAGCCGATCAGCAGGCCCGCGGGCAGGTGAACGGCGCGCTCGTTAATGTGGCCGACCGCGGTGATCGTCACCTTGCCGCCCTTGCCGGTCATCAGCACCGCGGCGTTCATCATCTCCTCGGTGACCGCGTTGGGCGTCATGATGCAGTGGTCGGCGAGCTGGCCCCAGGTCGTCTCCACGACGAACTCGTGCGCCTCCTTGGCGGTGGCGAACGCGTGCGTCGCGCCGAACACGGTGGTGGCCATCTCCCGCTTGAACTCCACCGGGTCGACCACGACCACGTTCTTCGCCCCGGCGAAGCGTGCTCCCTGCACCGCGTTGCTGCCGACGCCGCCCGCGCCGAAGATCACCACGGTGTCGCCGACCTGGACCCCGGCCGCGTGCACGGCGGACCCGAAGCCGGTCGGCACGCCGCAGCCGACCAGGCACAGGACCTCCCACGGGATGTCTTGGAAGTCTTCCCGCAACGGCACCGTGGCCCACTCCGATACCACCGCGTACTGCGAGAAGGTGCCCAGCGAGCAGAACCCGCCGATGTCCGTCTCGCCCTCGTGGAACCGCCAGGTGCCATCCTCGAACATGCCGGTACCGGCGTTCAGGCCCTTCACGCACATGTTTGAGTGCCCGGTCGAGCACGGCCGGCAGGCGCCGCAGGCCGGGATGTAGGACAAGACGACCTTGTCGCCCGGCTTGACCCGCTGGACGTCGGGGCCGACCGACTCGACGATGCCGGCGCCCTCGTGCCCGCCCACGACCGGCATCCGGACGGGGGCGTCGCCGGCGGTGATGTGGTCGTCGGAGTGGCACAGCCCGGCTGACATGATCTTGACCCGGACCTCGTGCGCCTTCGGCTCGTCGAGTTGCAGGTCGGTGATCTCCCAGCCGATGTGCGGGCCCCGGGCGATGGCGGCGCGGGTGGTGATGATGCTCATCTTCTGCGTTCCCTCTCTTGCTCGCTCGCCCTAATGCTCGTGGATGATCACGCCGCGGATGTTCTTGCCATCCAGCATGTCCTGGTAGCCCTCGTTGATCTCGTCGAGCTTGTACCGGCGGGTGATCAGCTCGTCCAGCTTGAGCTTCCCGGCCTGGTAGAGCCCGATGAGCTGCGGCACGTCGACCAGCGGGCTGCACCCGCCGTAGATGGAGCCCTGGAGGCGGCGCTGGTAGCCGATCAGCAGGCCGGGGTTCTCGTTGACCCAGCCGTTCCCGACCGCGGTAATCGTGACCTGGCCGCTCTTGCCCACCACCTTGATCGCGTTGGCGATCACCTCGTCGTGCAAGATGCCGACCGTGATGATCGCGGCATCGGCGAGCTCACCCCAGGTGGTCTGGACGACGAACTCGTGCGCCTCCTCGGCCTTGGCGAACGCGTGCGTGGCACCGAAGACGCTGGTCGCCATGTCGCGCTTGAATTCCACCGGGTCCACCACGACCACGTTCTTGGCACCGGCGAGGGCAGCGCCCTGGACCGCGTTCATGCCGACGCCGCCCGTGCCGTAGATCACCACGGTCTGGCCGGGGCGCACGCCGCCCGCGCGCACCGCCGAGCCCCACCCCGTCGGCACCCCGCAGGCCACCAGCGCGGCGACGTCGAAGCCGATCTCCTCCGGAATCTTGATGACGGAGAACTCGTGCACCACCGCGTACTGCGAGAACGTGCCGAGCACGCACAGGCCACCGAAGTCCTCGCCGCCCTGGTGGAACCGGAACGTGCCGTCCGGGAACAGCCCGGTGCCGGCGTTCTTGCCGGCGTCGCACAGCTGCTGGCGGCCCGTCGCGCAGTACCGGCACTTGCCGCAAGCGGGAATGAACGAGACGGTCACGTGGTCGCCGGCCTTGACCCGGGTGACGGCCGGCCCCACCGCGTCGATGACGCCCGCGCCCTCGTGCCCGCCGACCACCGGCATGCGCATCGGCGCGTCGCCCTTCTGGATGTGGTCGTCGGAGTGGCACAGGCCCGCCGCGAAGAACTTGATCCGTACCTCGTTCGCCCTCGGCTCGTCCAGCTCAAGCTCGGTGATCTCCCACGGCTGGCCGGGCGCGCGGCAGACCGCGGCTCGCGTGGTGATGCTCATTGGAACCCCTTTCCCGGGTTGCGGGCGGCCGACGGCGTCCGGCACCGACGGGCAGGACGGAGCGGCCCGCAGCTAGTCCATGATTGGCCATCCGCCGCGCGGGCGCCACCGCCCCTATCAACTCGCACAATTGGGGGCCGGAAAATTGGTTGCCGCCGACAAGGCGACCGTGGCTTGCCCATAGCGGGCGCGGGCGCTCAGGACCGGGGGGCGAGCAGCTCCCTGACGGCCGCCCGCGACACTGACGGCGCCGCTTCTTCCAGCCAGTCCAGCGGCGTGCGGCCGCGGCTGTCGCGGGCGCCCGGATCTGCTCCGTGCTCGAGGAGCACCTCGATGGTCCGCAGGAAGCCTGCCCGGGCGGCGTAGTGCAGCGCGGTCGCGTTGAGGGCGCGGATGCCGGCCGCATTATCGGGGGCACTGCCGGGGGCACTGCCTGGGTCACCCTGCTCGCCGGACGGAGTACCCCGGCGGTCGCTCGCGCGGGCACCGTGGCGCAGCAGGGCGCGGACGTAGTCCGGATCGTCGG
>JAICUO010000905.1 GCA_025935815.1 Streptosporangiaceae bacterium | reverse complement strand
CCTGCGACATTGTTCGTGGAACTCGCGGCGGCGGCGGCGCGCCGGACTGGGTGCGGGCAGGTGGCGGAACTGACGTTGCACGCGCCGCTGGCGCTGCCGGCCAGCGGGCAGGTGCAGGTGCAGGTGACGGTGGCCGGGCCGGATGCGGACGGGCAGCGAGCGGTGCGGGTCCATGCCCGGCAGGTGGATACCGACGCAGCCTGGGTGCTGCACGCCAGCGGTCTGCTCGCCGTCGGCCCGTGCCCCGCCCGGGCGCGGGCTGGGGAGTTCCTCACCTGGCCGCCGGCCGACGCCGTCCCGATTCCGGTCGATGGTATCTACGAGGAGATGGCGGCCGCTGGCGTCTACCAGTACGGTCCGGCGTTCCGCGGCCTGCGCGCCGCCTGGCAGCGCGGCACTGACGTCTACGCCGAGGTCAGCCTTCCGGAGGACATGACCGCGAGCGCGGGCCATTTCGGCCTGCATCCCGCCCTTTTCGACGCGGCGCTGCATACCTTTGCGCTGAGCGGCGGTTCCGCGAGCGGGGAAGCCGAGATGCCTTTCGCCTGGACCGGAGTCTGCCTGCACAGGGCGGGCGCGACCGCGCTGCGGGTCCGGCTCAGCCGGGACGGTGAAGGTCGGCTGTCACTGGACGCCGCGGACACCACCGGGGCACCGGTCGCCTCGGTCGCCTCGCTGACACTGCGCCCGGTCGCGCCTGGGCAGTTGGCAGCCGCGCAGGGTATGGCGCAGAACCTTTTCACACCGCAGTGGGTCTGTCTCCCGCTGCCGCTGCCCGTCCCGTCCGCACCGCCCGGGAAGCAGTGGGCGGTGGTCGGTGCCGATCCCTACGGCCTCGCCGACGCGCTGGCCAGTGCGGGCGTGCCGGCAACGGCCAGTCCCGGGTTCGACGAGCTTGCGGCGGCCGTCGCAGCCGGATGCAAGGTCCCCGATATCGTCTTGGCCTGGGCAGGCACGATGGCGCGGGAAAGCGTCGCACACCGCGCCGATGGCCGTTCGGCCGACGATGAGGCTAGCGTCGGCGAAGACACGGCGACCCTGGTGCGCACCGTCACCGGCCGGGCACTTGGCCTAGTGCAGGAGTGGCTAGAGCTTGCGGCGCTGGCGGACGCCCGGCTCGTCGTGCTCACCGCCGGAGCGATGCCGGTACTCGCTGGGGAAGGCGTGGCGGACCTGGCCGCAGCGGCGGTATGGGGACTGGTGCGTTCGGCGCAGTCGGAGAATCCGGGGCGGATCGTGCTGGCGGACCTGTCGGCAGCTGGCGACGCCGGGGTGCTGGCTGAAGTGGTGGACCGCGGTGAGCCTGAGCTAGCGGTGCGGGGAGGGCAGCCGTATGCGCGCCGTCTTGTCCGGGCGAGGATGCCGGGCGGTGCGGCCGGCGGAAAGGGCAAGCCGTCAGGGGCCGCGTCAGCGGCTGGGACGGTGTTGGTGACGGGCGGGACAGGGACGCTAGGCGCGCTGACGGCGCGGCACCTGGCAGTAACCGGGCGGGCCGCGCGGCTGGTGCTGGTGTCGCGCTCGGGCCCGGCTGCGCCGGGCGCGTCCGTGCTAGCCGCGAACTTGGCCGCGGCGGGGGCGGCGGTGGTGATCGTGGCCTGCGACGCTGGTGACCGGGCGGCGCTGGCCCGAGTGCTGGCCGGGCCGGGCGGTGATGTTCCGCTGACCGGCGTGGTGCATACGGCCGGGGTGCTTGACGACGGAGTGACCCGGTCGCTGACGCCGGCGCGGCTGAATGCGGTGATGCGGCCGAAGGCCGATGCCGCCTGGCATCTGCACGAACTTACCCGGGACGCGGGGCTGCGTGATTTCCTGCTGTTCTCATCCGTGGCGGCGACGTTCGGGGCAGCGGGGCAGGGGAACTACGCCGCCGCGAACGCTTTCCTTGACGGGCTGGCCGCGCACCGGCGGGCTGCCGGGCTGCCGGGCACCTCCCTCGCCTGGGGAGCGTGGGTGGCCGGTGCGGGAATCGGCCGTAACCTCAGCCAGGGCCTGCTGAACCGGATCACCGATAGCGGGATCGCCGACCTGTCGGCCGAGGAAGGACTGACGCTGCTTGACCTCGCCCTCGACCGAGACGACGCGCTGCTGATGCCCGCCCGGCTAGATGTAGCCGGACTTCGCGCGCTAGCCGCCCAGGGCGCGCAAACGCCCGCACTGCTGCGCGGCCTGGTGGGCGATCCTGGCGGCCGTTCGGGCAAAGCGGATGCGGGTGACTCGCTGAGGCACCAGATGGCGGGAATGTCCGCCGCCGAGCAGAGCCAGGTACTGACCGACCTGTTGCGCGCCCACGCGGCCGCTGTCCTCGGCCACGCATCACCGGAAGCGATTGAGCCGCACCGGGCGTTCACCGAGCTTGGTTTCGACTCGCTGACTGCGGTCGAACTGCGTAACCGGCTGAATGCGGCCACCGGCTTGCGGCTTCCGGCGACGCTGGTCTTTGACTATCCCAGCCCGGTGGTGCTGGCCGGGCACCT
>JAICUO010000234.1 GCA_025935815.1 Streptosporangiaceae bacterium | reverse complement strand
GTGCCCGCCGGGCGGCGTCATCCAGGTAGGCCATCGCGACCGGGTAGGTCGCCTTCATCCGGCGCGCCGCCTGGCCGCCATGCCCGGTCGTCTGCCCGTACATCGCCGCGATCATCGCTACCTTCGCGGTCGGCCGGTCGATCCCGAGTTGCGCCGCGACCGGCAGGTACAGGTCATCGGCCTCGGTCGCCGCGATCAGCGCCGGGTCACCCGAGACCGCCGCCAGGACCCGGGGCTCGACCTGGCCGAGGTCGGCCCGGATGAACAGGTGCCCGTCATCGGCGATCACCGCCTGGCGCAAGATGGCCGGCATGTTGTGCAGCCCGGCCGAGGCGGTCATCCGGCCGGCCGCGCCATCGCTTCCGGTCCACGAGCCGCGCAGCCGCCCGTCCGCGCCGAGGTAGGCGTCGAGCCAGCCGTAGCCGTAGGTGGTGGCGATGCGTTCGGCCTTACGCCATTCCAGCAGGGCTTCCACGATGGGGTGGGTGCCGCGGTACTGCTCCAGCCGCCAGGCCCGGGTATCGGGCACGTCGATCCCGGCGGCCTGCTTCAGCAGGGCCTTTACCTGCACCGGGCTGCGCAGGTCACTGCCCGCGGCCGCGGTGCCCGCCATGAAGCCGGGGGCGTGGCGGAGCACGCGCTCGTCTCGGACCGCGCGCAGCCGGGCCGCCTCGGCGCGATCACGCGGCCGGGGTCCGATGATCTCGGCGAGGACCCGCTCCGCGCTCGCCAGGTGCATGGGCAGCCCGTCCGCGGCCAGCTCCGCGCATAGCAGCTCGGCGGTCGACTCCGACCGCGCCGTGTCTTCGCGGCGCCGGTCTGCGCGGCCTCCAGCGGCGGCCAGCCCAGTGTCGGCCAGCGCCGCGCGCTGCGACAGGGCGGCCTCATGCGCGAGCCGCGCCCAGCGGATCATCCGGCCCGGAGTGCTCGCCCACTCCCCGTCCAGCCACGCCGGGCGCAGGTACCCGCCCGGGCCGAACGGGTCATCGCTACCGGCGGCGTCCGGCTCGCCCGCGTCCAGTTCGCCGGTGGCCCCGAACAGCTCGCCGGGCTTGACGGCGAGCACCGTCTTGATGGGGGGCACCGCGTCGAGCGGCAGGCCATGCAGGTGCGCCCACGCCCACCCCGGATCGGCCCGCCACCCCCCGAACAGCAGCCGGTGCACCGCCGTGACATCCCAGCACGTGGCCAGCCGTACCCCGTCCCCGGCCAGCCGGGCCGCCGTCTCCCCGGACCAGGTCACCCAGCGCGGCCGCAGCTGCTCATCGGCCCGGGCGACCTCCGCCGGCGAGGTGACCCAGCCCTGGCCGGCCACCGCCGGCCCAGTGTCCTGGCGGCCGTGCGCCCCCAGCGCGACGGCCACGCTTTCATCCGCGGTCTCGCCGGCCGTGGCCACCAGCCCGACCAGGTCGCCCCGCGTCACGCCCGCTTGGCGGAGCAAGCCCGCGAGATCCTGGCCGTCGCTTCCCATGGCAGCCACCATAGTGGCGGGTGTCCGGCTCCCGCTTACCTCGCCGCCCCGTACTCACCCCAAGCAACTTTAGTATCACTGGCATCAGCCATTACGCCCGCAAAATTCCCTCCCCACCGGATACGGTAATTATCCCGAATAGATTTCGACTGGCGAAGATCTTTAACGGCTATGGCCGTAAGGAGCCTTCGCAGGTCAACAACTCTTCGCGATCGTCGCGTAGCGCGGTGACGGTAGTGCCGCGAGGGCTGGCCGCGCGGGTTCCGCTGGCCCACCCGGGGAGCCTGAAGCGCGGAGGGGAGACGCACAGGGGGGTTGGTGCTTAACCCCCCAGAAAATAGGGCGACGCCCGGCCCAGTGGACGGGGGAATGCCTGAGCCGGGCGCCGCGACGCGCCCGGACGGCCGGGGAAACCAGCCGGGCGCACGCCCGGCGGCTGGAGCGGGGACTCGCCGCCGGGCAGCTCGTAACGCGCGTAACGTATCCCTCCTAGCATAATGCCCAGGAGAGATTCCCTTTAATTAAGGAGTAACTGGAAAGTACCTCAGGATCCCGCGGCGCTGTGCCCCCGCTAACGCTGTAACTCCGGTGAGTTTTGTCTCCGGTAGCGCTGGGTGGGGAACTTTGTCGCGGTATCGCCCCGATTCTCGCAGTATACGGCCGGGATGACGTCGCAGCGCAACCCTCAGCCTTAGCTGGCGCTGATCCGCGCGCCGTCACGGGTCGCTGACTGAGCAGGCATCCGGGCGGCCGACCACGCGCGGACGATGTCCCGCATCGACAGCAGGCCGACCACCTCATGCCCCTCGACCACGACGAGGTGCCGGAAGCCGCCGCGGACCATCGCCGCCGCCGCCGCCTCCAAGGTCCAGTCGCGTCCCGCGAACACCAGGTCCTGGGTGCAATGATCCCCGGCGACCTCGGTATCAGGGCTTTGACCAGCCGCAACGGATAGCAGGATGTCGCGCTCGGTCATGATCCCGACTCCCGCGTCTTCGGGGTTCACAACGACCGCGGCCCCGACCCGCCGCACGGCCATCATGCGGGCCGCCTCTCGCAGCGTGTGAGCCGGGCCGATCATAAGGACCTGCGCGGACATTCCGTCGTGGACTTTCATGCGCTGCACCCCCCGGGCCGGGTCGGCAGTCAGAGCTTGTGAACATGTGATATACCCGTTCGCTTATCGCGAAACACCCCCGAAACCCCCTAATGAGCCAGCATCCAGCCGCCTGAGAGCCTGCCCAGCTCAGGGCGGCTTCGCGTCTACGGACGGTGGCTGCACTAGTCAGGGGGCCTCGGGGATTGGTGCCCATCCCCCAGAAGAAACAGGACTTCCTCGTGGAGCAGGCCGTTGGTGCAGACGACGCTGCCCCCGTCGGGGGTTGGCACGCCTGCCAGGCTGGTGAACCGGCCGCCGGCCTGCTCGACGATGATCTGGAGCGCCGCGAGGTCCCACAGGGACACATCGGGCTCGGCGGAGATGTCGACCGCGCCCTCGGCGACCAGCATGTGCGACCAGAAGTCACCGAACGCCCGGGTCCGCCACGCCGACTGCGCCACGGACATGAACCCGTCCAGCAAGCCCGCCTTCGCCCAGCCGCCAACGCCCGAGTAGGAGAATGACGCGTCCGCGAGGCTGCTCACCCCGGATACCTTCAGGCGAGACGCCTTGGCGAGGCTGCGGCCAGTCCAGGCGCCGCCGCCCGCGGCCGCCCACCAGCGCCGGGCGAGCGCCGGGGCGGACACGACGCCGACCACGACCCGGTCGCCGTCCATCAAGCCGATCAGGGTCGCCCAGACCGGGACTCCCCGCACGTAGTTCTTGGTCGCGTCGATCGGGTCTAGGACCCAGCAGCGCGGCCCGCCGCCTGTCCGCCCCTGTTCCTCGCCCAGCACGGCATCGCGCGGGCGGGAACGGCGGAGCATGTTGCGGATCGCTTCTTCGGTCGCGCGGTCCGCGTCAGACACTGGCGTGAGGTCGGGTTTTGTCTCCACGCGCAGGTCTAGCGCCTTGAACCGCCGGGTCGTGATGTCATCGGCGGCATCAGCGAGGACATGCGCGAAGCGCAGGTCGTCGTCATAGGTTGCCACGCGCGAAACGGTATCGCCTCCCACGTGGCGATGACCAGCGACCGCAGCCTGCGGCCTGCCCGCGGCCGCCCGGGTCAGTCGGCGGACTCGCGACTGCGCAGCAGGCGGCGCAAGGAGTCCAGCCGCGCTCGCGCGCTCGCGGCTTCCGGCGCCTGAGCTGGGGAATAGTGCTGATCGATCCACTCTTCCAGAGCGCAATCGGCCGACCGGTGGTCACAGCCCGGCGGGCAGTTCTCGGTTCCCTCCGCGAGATCGCCGAATGCCTCGATTACCCGCTGCGGGCTCATGTGCCCGAGGCCGAATCCGCGCACGCCCGGCGTGTCGATCAGCCAGCCTCCGCCCTGCGCCGAACGCGCGGTCGGGGGCAGTCGCAAGGCGATCGCGGAAGAAGAGGTGTGCCGGCCCTTGCCGGTGACCGCGTTGACGTGGCCTACTGCCCGGTCGGCATCCGGGATGAGCGCGTTGACCAGCGTGGACTTCCCCACCCCGGACTGGCCGATGAGGACGCTCTCCATGCCGCTAAGCATTGAGCGCAGCCGGGACAAGGTGACCGCCGTCAACGGCTGGCGTGTGGTCAGCATCGGGATCCCCAGCGGCTTGTAGAACGCGCGGATCTTACGCAGCGTGCTCGATACGCTCGGGCTTCCGTCGAGCACGCCCCGGGGGGATACTCCGCTCGCCCCCCCGGGCGATGCAGCGGCAAGATCGGACTTGGTCAGCACGAGCACCGGGTCCAGGCCGGCGTCGTAGGCGGCGACCAGGCACCGGTCGATGAAGCGCGTCTTGGGCGCGGGGTCGGCGAGCGCGCACACGATGATCATCTGCACCGCGTTCGCGACGATGACCCGCTCCATGGGGTCGGTGTCGTCGGGGGACCGGCGCAACTCGCTGGTGCGCTCCTCGACCCGCACGATCCGGGCCAGGCTCCCGGTCGCTCCCGACGTGTCGCCGGCCAGCGCGACCCGGTCGCCGACGACGACGGAGTTACGGCCCAGCTCGCGGGCCTTCATGGCGGTCACCATGCGGCCCGCCTGGGCTGGCCCGGCCCGGCCGGGCCCTTCCTCGATGAGGCAGCCGTAACGGCCCCGGTCAACTGTGAGGACGAACCCTCCCGCGGCACTCTCATGCGCGGGCCGCCGCCGGGTCCGCGGCCGGGACCCCTTGCCCGCGCGAACCCGTATGTCGTCCTCGTCGAGGTACGCCGTGCGGTTCCTCAGGGCCCCGGCTCCACTGGAGGAGCAGGCGGGCTTTGCGTGCCGGGCACCAGCGCCCGGTTGGTGATCGGCTTGGAGCCGGGGAGCCGCAGCCGCGCCCGCACCGGTCCCCGCGCCGAGGGTGTCAGCCAGCGTCCGGAATCCATGACCATGAGGTTATCGTTGCTCTACTGAGCCGCGCGCATCGTGTCGGGGGCGGCGACGGGGAGCTTTGCCACGTTTGCGGATGACAGTTTGCGGTTATTAAGTGCCAATCCGGTTTCTACTGGGGCATAGGGCTAAGGGGAAAGGTGCATGTGCGGGCGGTTCGTCTCGGCGCGTAAGCGGCTCGAGCTCCTCGAGGAGTTCGCCGTCGAGCGCGACCTCGTGGCGCAAGACCGGAACCCCGACTACAACGTGGCCCCGACGAAGCGGATCTACACGGTCATGGACCGCGCGGAAGATGGCGACAAGGGCGGCAAGCCGCAGGGTGACAGGCCGCAGGGGGACAAGGTGCAGGGGGACAAGGTGCAGCGCGAGCTGCGGCTGGTCCGCTGGGGCCTGGTCCCGTCCTGGGCGAAGAGCGCCTCGGGGGGCGCCCGCATGATCAACGCTCGCGCTGAGACGGTGGCGGTCAAGCCCGCGTTCCGCAGCGCGTTCGCCCGGCGACGCTGCCTGATCCCGGCCGACGGCTACTACGAGTGGATGGCGCCGACCGGGGATAGCAAGGTCAAGCAGCCCTATTACATCTACCGGACGGACGGCGGCATTCTCTGCTTCGCCGGCCTCTATGAGCTGTGGCGCGACGGGCAGGTGCCGCCTGACCACGAGGACGCGTGGCTATGGACGGCATCGATCATCACGACCGACGCTACTGATGAGATCGGGCGGATTCACGACCGCACGCCGATGGTGATTGCGCCGCAGGGCTGGGGTGACTGGCTCGACCCGGCCAATAACGATAGAGAACTGCTGCTAGCGACGATGCAGCCCGCGACCTCCTCAGGCGCTGGCGGTCTAACGTCGCACCCTGTTTCAACGGCTGTCAACTCCGTCCGGAACAACGGCCCGGACCTCATCGCGGCGCTGCCTCCTCAGCCGCCCGGCGGGGACCCCGGTGCCGGTGGGTCCGGCTCCGGGCGCGACGACGGGCCGTCCCTGTTCTGAGTCCATCGAGCGCCCGGCGTCGCGGTTTGGGTTCCGCGTTCCCTGGGCGCCCGCGGGGCGGGAGGCGAGGAGTTCGGTGGAAATTGGCATTGCCCGCAAGCGTCTGGAGGCCATGCGCGACGACCTCGACAAATCCATCCTCGTGCTGCAAGGCGAGCATCCCCGTGCGCGAGGCGGCGAGATGGAAGCGGGTGACGCCGGGGCCAACCTGACGGAGTCGGACCGGAACGAGGCGTCCGTCGCGTCCGCCCGGGCGCAGCGCGCCGAGGTGATGGCCGCGCTGGCGCGGGTTGAAGACGGCAGCTACGGCAAGTGCGCCGACTGCGGGCACCTCGTCCCCGAGGGACGGCTGGAGGCCCGGCCGACCACCACCCGCTGCGTGCCCTGCCAGAGCAAGCGCGACCGTCGCAGGCGGTAAGTGAGGGCGCCTCGCCGCGTTCCCGGTCCAGCGGTCAGTGCTTGGTGGCCGAAATCACCAACTGGCTGCCGACGGAGTCGTCCGCGCTGGTCGCCAGCTCGACCTCCACCAGCCGCCGGAAGCTAGCCGGGTCGCGCGCGACGAGGTAGCTGACGGTGGAGGGGGACAAGACGGTGCGCGAGCGGATCCAGTTGACCGTGAATCCTCCCGAGATGAACAGCTCGCGCAACTGCTCGGTGCCGTAGCAGCGGGTGATGGTGCCATCCGGCCACGGGATGAGCACCACGTCGGCGTGCGGCAAGTCGACCAGGTGCGGCCAGTGATGCTGCTCGGCCAGCACCGCCATGCCCTGGGTCAGCGAATCGACCGAGGCCAGTACCCGGCCGCCGGGGCGCAGCACCCGGCGGATCTCGCCGACCAGGGTCTCGGCGGCCAGCCGGCGCGACAGCGTCCGGTCCTCGGCGATGACGCCATCCGCGCACCCATCGGCGAGAAACTCAAGGCCGCAGCCATCCGCGGCGATGACACGGTACCCGGGGGAGTCGATCCCCGGCTTAGCGGAAGCGCCGGCCTCGTTGCGGGGGATAGGGGCAGTGTGGCCGGAAAAGCCAGCGCCCGGCTTGTCACGGTCGAGGTCGCTGGGGTCGCTGACGTGCAGCACCCTGTGCCCGGTGGCGGCAGCAAGCGACGGCGCCTGCGAGGCCGGGCCGGAGATGTCGATGAGGCGCTCGCGATCCGGCCCGAGCCAAGACGTCAGCTGTGCTCGGGCGACGGCATCGTGGAAGCGCCAGTACAGCGCATGGGGACCGGTGTCCTGCGTGACGATGGGACTAGCTCGCACGGGTTACTCCTGGCGGGCGCCCACACCACCAGGGCGCCCATGATGCCTATTAGTTCCCAGGTCGGGCTGATATAAGCGGCGATGATCGTTGTCATAACCCGGAATGGGGGAAAGCCGACCGGTGTTCTACGCGGCATGGCCGTAGCCTCTCCTCCTACCGATACGCGCCGGTCACTTGCCGGCGCTGTCGTCTCACTAGCCCCGCGCGTGGGGGCCTACCCGCGGACCTCCCATAGCCGGCCGGGACCGGCTTGGACCGGGCAGGTATCCTCATACGGTCTTACCCCGCCGGCCAAGCAGCCGGCGGACGAGAGCCGACAGGGGGTGGGTCCCGTACCAGAGACACTTGAGGAGCGCGGTGCGCGCTTCGAGGCTGATGTCCTGCCATACCTGGACCAGCTGTACTCCGCCGCGCTCCGGATGACGCGGAATCCGGCTGACGCCGAGGACCTGGTGCAGGAGACGTTCGCGAAGGCGTACGCGTCCTTCCACCAGTTCCAGCAGGGCACCAACCTCAAGGCGTGGCTGTTCCGCATCCTGACCAACACCTTCATCAACACCTACCGCAAGCGCCAGCGTGAGCCGCAGCGGTCGGGCGCCGATGAGGTAGAAGACTGGCAGCTGGCGCGGGCCGCGTCGCACACCTCGGAGGGGCTGAAGTCCGCCGAGGCGGAGGCGCTCGAGCGGTTGCCTGACTCCGACATCAAGGAAGCGCTGCAGTCCCTGCCAGAGGAGTTCCGCATCGCGGTCTACCTGGCTGACGTGGAAGGATTCGCATATAAGGAAATCGCCGACATCATGGGCACCCCCATAGGTACCGTGATGTCACGGCTGCACCGTGGCCGCCGCCAGCTCCGGGACGCGCTCTCGGACTACGCGGCCGACCGCGGCTTGGCCCGGGCGCACGCCAGCGGCAGTGCCGATGGCCGCACGGCCGAGGAGGACAGGTCATGAGCTGCGGAAACCCGCACAAGGTGCCATGTAGCGAGGTCCTCGAGCAGGTTTATTACTACCTCGATCATGAGATGTCCGACGCCGACTGCGCGGACATCCGCGAGCACCTGGACGAGTGCGCCCCCTGCCTGCGGGAATTCGGCCTCGAGGATCTCGTCAAGAAGCTGGTGGCCAAGCATTGCGGCTGCGACCCCGCCCCCGCCGACTTGCGCGCCAAGGTCTTGGTCCGCATTCGCCAGGCGCAAGTCGAAATCGAGCAGCAGGCCTAATTCACCCTAAGCTGCCGACCCGTAGCTGTATGCTTATAATAACCTTTGGGTCTCTGAGAATCAGCGCCGCCACGTTATCCTGTCCTGGACGGCCGTGTTGCAGCAGCCGTCGCCCTGTATGCGAGGGAGGACGGTCCCAATGCAGGCAACCGGCAGGACTAGCGGGCCATGGCGTGAAATCGGGGTCGTGTCACCCCAGGCACGACGCGGGTTCCCGGCTGTCGGCCTCGGAGTCTCCTGGGGGTAGCGACGACGAGGAACGCGGCTCACTTGACTAGCCGCCGGCTGCGAAGGGGGACCGTGGGCAAGCTCTCCAAGGCTGCCTGGCTGTACATCGGCGCCGTCATCATCGCCGCCGCCTTGCCGATAGCTCGCGGGCCCTTCGCCGGGATCAACTGGACCGCGGTCATTACCCTCGGCCTACTGCTCGCCGCGTCGGAGTCGACCGCGACGCTCCTGGAATCCCGCAGCCTCGCCTGGTCAGCTAATTCGGTGGCCAGCCTCGCCGCGGTGGTGCTGACCGGCCCGGTCGGCGCGGCGCTGGTCGCCTGCTGCACGCTGCTGGGCATCCGGCGCGGGCCATCCCCCATGCAGCGCCTGTTCAACACCGGGATGTACGCGCTGAGCGCCTACCTCGCCGGCCAGGTCTTCCTGCTGTTCGGCGGCCAGGTCGGCACGCCCGGGACGAGCTCCTTCCCCGGCATCATCGGCCCGTACGCGGCCGCCACCGTAACGCACGTGGCCGTTAACTTCGCCCTCCTGCAGGGCGTCTTCTGGCTAGCCCCGGCGCCGCGCACGACCGCGAGCCGGCTCGACCTTCGGCTGCTGGTCACCGACGTCGGCTACGGCGCGCTGGGGGTCCTCATCGCCGCGCTGTGGGAGGTGCTCGGCCCGTTCACGCCGGTCCTCGTCCTGATCCCGCTCTTCGTCGCCCGCTGGGCGGTGGCCCAGTTCGCCGCGCAGCAGCGGGCCTACGAGGCCACGGTCAGCGCGCTGTGCCAGGCCGTGGAGACCAAGGACTTCTACACTCGCGGGCACAGCGAGCGGGTGTCCAAGGGATCAGTGATGATCGCGTCGGAGATCGGCATGCACGCCGAGCGGATCGCGGCGATCCGGTTCGCCGGGATGCTGCACGACGTCGGCAAGCTCGGCGTGCCGACGGCCGTCTTGCAGAAGACCGGCCGGCTCACCGACGACGAGTACGCCGCGATCCAGCTGCACCCGATGCGCGGCCTCGACATCGTCCGCGACATCGGCTTCCTCGATGAGGCGCTGGCCGGGATCATGCACCATCACGAGCGCATCGACGGCAAGGGCTACCCCATGGGCCTCGCCGGCGATGAGATCCCCGAGTTCGCGCGGGTGCTCGCGGTCGCCGACGCGTTCGACGCCATGACCTCCAACCGGGCCTACCGCGGCGCCCGCCCGGTATCGGCGGCCATCGCCGAGCTCCGCAAGTGCGCGGGGGAGCAGTTCGACCCCGCGTTCGTGGATGCCTTCGTGGCCGCCATCGATCGCGACGGCTGGGCGGAACCGCAGCCGGTGCCCGGGGACAACACGGAGAAGGCCTTGCCCGCCGACACTGATGGCCAGGCCGGGCCGCTGATCATCGAAAGCTTGTAGCCGCCATGGCCGTGCGACGCTATGAGCAACCTGGCTACTCGCGCAACATCCTCGACTCCGGCCAGGCGCTGCTGGTCATCGTCGCGGGCGTGCTGCTGATCGTCGCGGTCACCGACACCGCGGTGGCCAACCTCACCGACGTTCCCGCCGCGATCGCGTTCGGAGCCTTGATCGCCTTCGGGGAACTGCTGCGCCTGACCCTGCCCGGCGACCGGGAGGCCGCACCCATCGCGGCGGCCGGCTCGCTGGCGTACGCGCTGCTCATCCGCGTGCAGGACATGCCCGCGCGCAACAGCATGCAGCAGGTCGTCGCGGTCGCCGCCATCGGCATGCTCATCGGCGCGCTGCCGCACCTGGCGGTCGGGCGTCCCGCGCGGCTCACCTCCATGGCGGCCCGGCTGGTCGCCGTGGCCTGCGTCGCCGCGGTGTTCCGGCAGCTGGCCGGCCATCAGGTCATCAGCGGCCACTGGTGGTCCGCCCTTCCGGTGATGCTCTCGCTGGTGGTGCTGGCCTGGCTGGTCGAGGCGGCGATAGCGGCCCTGGTCCGCACCGACGTGCTGCGGGCGCGGTTCGGCGTGGCCCTGGCCGACGAGCTGCGCGTGCAGCTCCCGCTGGGCGTCGCCGTGGGCACCTCCGCCCTGCTGATCGCCTTCGCCGCCGAGGTCATGGGCTTGTTCGCGGTCGCCGTGTTCGCCGCGCCGCTGCTGGTCACCCAGGTCGCGCTGCGCAGGTTCGCCGGGATCCGGGCGACCTACCTGCAGACGGTCCGCGCGCTCGCCCGGGTCACCGAGATCGGCGGGTACGTCGAAGCCGGGCACTCGGCCCGGGTCAGCAAGCTGGCCGTCGACATCGGGCGCGAGCTGGGCATGCCGGAAGCGGACTTGCTGGAGCTCGAGTACGCCGCCCTGATGCACGACATCGGCCAGCTGTCGCTGCGCGATCCAATCCCGGGGGGAGCGACGGTCCTGGTCAGCCGCGAGGAACAGCGGCGCATCGCCGAGTACGGCGCGGAGG
>JAICUO010000335.1 GCA_025935815.1 Streptosporangiaceae bacterium | reverse complement strand
CTCCCCTCCCCCTCCCCACCCCCCCCCCGGCGGGGGGGGGGGTGGGCCCCCCTGGGTGGGGGGGGTTCGTGCGGGGCCTTGGGGGGGGGCGGGCCCCCCCCCCCCCCCCCCCCCCCCCCCCACATCTGCTTTCCTGGCCTTTTGCAGGCGAAGAGCGTCCTGGCTCTGGGAAAGGGCACGACCGACCGCACGACAACCCCACCGACACCGGGGCACTGCACCCGCTGCTGGCACAGGCCCGCGCCGTCCTGGACGCCGCCGGGATCCCGGCCCCACCGGCAAGGCCGCCTTCGACGCCGGGTACGCCAGCGACGCCGAGGCCGAGCTGTACGTCGCCCTCACCCGCGAAAGCGTGCAAGCCGGCCGCAGCGACGGGCCCCAGCCTCAGTCCGCCATGCCCGGCTGGCAGGACATGGCCGCCGGCTGGGCACCCCCTGGGCAAGGCCGTCTACAAGAAGCGCGCCGCCACCATCGAGCCGGTCTTCGCCCAGCTCCACCAGCAGGCTCGGACGGGCGCTGAACTACCGCGGCGACCTCGCCGACGCCGAACTGCACCGGCGGGCCGCCAGCCGCAACCTGCTCAAGGCCATCACCGCGCGGGCAGCCCCCTAGGCCCGGGAAGCCCGCGCGGCCCAGGCCACTGCCTGACCACAGTCCCACCCCCGGACCCCGGCGACAACCGGCGGCACAGCAAAGGCGCGAGCATGCCCACACACCCCCTGACCAGCCGGAAGACCCATCTTCCGTGGCCGGTACCTGCACTCGGCCCGCCTGAGCGTGAGTCGCCGCAGCTGACAACAGGCAGCCGCGGCCCATCCGGGACCCCCAGCACGCAAGACGGGGCCGACCCGGCAACCGGATCGGCCCCGCACAGTGGGGTCAGGCTAGCTCCCCGATCAGACGTAAGTCGTGTTGGGCTCCAGCCCGCAGACAATCCGGCCGTAGAGCTCCATGGTGGTACTCGGATGCATGATGGCGGCCAGGTTGATAGCCTGCACGTCCCGCTGGATGCGCTGAATCGGCACGTCGCTGTAGACCGAGGAGCCGCCGCTCGCATCCATCAGGATGTTGATCGCCTCCTTGGCCCGCTGGCAGGTGGCACCTAGGTCGAGCCGCATGCGAGCCCGTTCCTCAACGGTCCATGGCTCCCCCGCCGGGCCTTTAGTGTCAACCATGTCCGCCGCACGGTGGGCGTGGAACCCGGCCTCGTCAATCTTCGTGATCGCCTCAGCGACCTCCAGGTGGGTAACCGGCGCCTCGGCCTGGTTCTCGTAGCTGGTGTAGGTAATCTTCCGGCCGGGCAGCCGCTCAAGGAAAGCGTCCTTGGCGCCCATCGCGAGGCCAAGGGCAGGCGCGGTGACATGCGCGCACGCGGTGGGGAGCAAGGGCGCCTTGAAGATGGGCGCGTTCGCGTTCAGCTTTGACTGATGCGGAGCACCCGCCATCATCGGACCCATGTACAGCACTCGCTCCTTCGGGAGGAAGAGATCTTTCGCGATAGTGGTAACACTGCCAGAGGCACGGAGGCCCGACACGTGCCAGTCTTCGATGAATTCCAGGTCCTTAACCGGTATGACGGCAGTGACTACCTCGAAACCGCCATCATCGGTCTGCACGAGAGCCGCATTGTTGCTCCACGTGCTGTGCTTCACTCCGCTGGTGAATGGCCACTTGCCGTTGATGATATAGCCGCCATCGACAGGAACGGCTACGGCGGTGGGGCCGAGAATTCCGCAGATGCGCGCGTCCGGGTTCGCGAATATCTCGTCCTGTGCCTCATCGGGGAATAGTCCCATCTCCCACGAGGCGGTCATCCATACCCCAACGACCCATGCGACTGATCCATCGCCTCGCCCGATCTCGGTCAGCACATCGACGACCGTTCTCGTGTCGGATTCGTAGCCGCCGTAGCGGACCGGGACCCGCATCTTCAGAATTCCGGCATCGGTGAGCGCGTCGAGGACATCATCGTGGATCCGCGAATTCTCATCCATCCAGGTAGCCTTCTCCCGCAGCAGCGGGATGAGTCCGGACGCACGACGAACGAGTTCTTCCCTAGGAGGCGCTTGGGTAATCTCCACCGTATTTCTCCTTAGCGGCGTCCATTTACTACGCCCATCGCTTCGTATTGACATCATGAGTGCGGGAAGGCGGGCTGCCTCCGCAGGATAATGCCGGCCGTAGAGGCAGATATCGCATCGGCGGCCTCAGGCAAAGGATCCCGAACCGGGCATCCTGTCGCATCTTCGCGATTGCCGCCTCCGGTGACGGAGCGGCAGCAGGCGGCACCGGCCGGCGGACAGGCGTCCCGGCGAAAGCTGTCTTCGCAAATGCGCTGAGAGGATTCTTGCTGGAGCGCCGGCCGCGGGGCTGGCCTGGTGGCCGCAGGTCAGTCGGCGTCGCGCTCGCAGTTGTGGTAGGCGGCGAGCATCCAGCGCCCGTCCTCCTTCATGACAATCCAGGACGCCCGGATGGCGCGCTCCTGGGTCGGCTTGTTCTCGCCGGGGTGCAACACGCCGCCCTCGGTGAGCAGCACGCCGGAGGAGGCGCTCAGAAACTTGAGGTTCAGTGGCTTCCCGGTCACCTGGGTGCCCTTGTACTGATTGGCGAACGCCTTCGCCATGTAGTCGCGGATCTGGTCGCGCCCCTGAAGGTAGACCCCGGGCAGCACCATCGTGCCGTCCTCGACGAAGACCCGGGCGAAGCCGTCGGCGTCGTGGGCTGCCCAGGCGGCGACCACCCGCTGGCTGACGGCCGCGATGGCGGCCTGCTCGGCCGCGGCGTTGCTCGGAGCTGCAGATTTTGTGGGCATTGATAGTTCCTTCTGTAGCGCGGTCCTGATTGCTACGAAGGTCCCGTAGAACGCGCGATGCGCAATCTTCCCGATTGCGGAGTTTCCGGGCCGGAGGCCCGCCGCCGATGAGAGCAATCCAGAGGATGTGCCGGAGCCAGGCGGAACGCGAGGATTACCGGGAAATCAGCCACATCCCATCCGGATAGCCGCCGACAAGAGCAGTGATTCCACTTCCGGTTCGGCGCTCGTTGCATTGCGCAAGGAGGTCACGGTGACGGCCATCGAAACGCCAGAGCGTTCTGGCGTCGTACAGAACGCGGCCAAGCTGGTGCCGCTGCTCAAATCCCACGCGCTGTGGAGTGAGCAGAACCGCCAGCTGCACAAGGAGACCGTGGAGGCGCTGGCGGACGCGGGCATGTTCCGCATGCGGGTGCCCGCACGGTACGGCGGCCTCGAGAGCAGCACCCGCACGGTCATCGACGTGCTCGGCGAGGTGGCCAAGGGCGACGGCTCCGCGGCCTGGGTCGCCCAGGTCAACGCGATCACGTCGTGGATGGCGTGCCTGCTGTCCGACGAGGCGCAGGACGAGATCTTCGCCGACCCCGATACCCGGGTGTGCGGGACGCTGAGCCCGACCGGCATGTGCGTGCCGTCGGACGGCGGCATGGTGCTGACCGGCAAGTGGGGCTTCATCAGCGGCGCGCTGCACAGCCAGTGGCAGATGGTCATCGCGATCGCGCCCGCGCCGGGACCGGGACCCGACGTCAACTTCTGGCCGATCATGGCGGCCGTCCCGATGAGTGACCTGCAGATCGTCGATGACTGGCACACCTCCGGGCTGAAGGGCAGCGGCAGCATCACCACGGTCGCGCAAGACGTATTCATCCCGCAGCACCGGATCCTGCCGCTGCCGATGGTCTTGACCGAGCAGTATGCCTCCAAGGCCAACGCCGCCTCGCCGATCTACCGCACTCCGCTGCTGCCGACCGCCTCGGCGCTGTCGGTGGGCACCGCGGTCGGCCTGGCCAACGCCGCCAAGGAGGACTTCTTCGAGCGGCTGTCCGGCCGGAAGATCACCTATACCTCGTACGAGAACACCAACGAGGCGCCGATCACGCACCTGCGGGTCAGCGAGGCCACCATGCTGGCCGACGAGGCGACGTTCCACGCGCACCGCCTCGGCAGCCTGGTCGACGCCAAGGGCGAGGACGGCAGCCCGTGGACGGTCGGCGACCGCGCGCTGGCGCGCGCCGACATGGGCAGGGCCTGCGAACTGGCCCTGGAAGCGGTGACCATCCTCAGCCTCGCCAGCGGCGGCTCCTCCGTCTACAGCGACGTGCCGATCCAGCGCATCGCGCGCGACCTGCACGCGATCAACTTGCACGCGCTCATGCACCCCGCTACCAACACCGAGTTGCACGGCCGGATCCTGTGCGGCCTGGAGCCGAACACGCTGTACATCTGACCGGACGGGGGCCACCGGCAGGCTGGGCGGGACGGTTATATTAGCCGTCCCGCCCAGCCTTCTTGGCTCTAACCTGCCAGTTCAGGATCACCCGAACCCCCGGCACCCGGCCCCGGCACCCGGCCCCGCGCGGGGCCAGCGCCGCCTTGAAGCAGCCTTAGGTCGGCGGCGGCGGCGGGGTACCGGCAGGCCAGGACACCGCTCACTACTTTGACGAAATCCGTGCCCCGTTCGCTATGCGCACGCGATCCACCTTACCGGTGACAGTTCGTGGCAGGGCTGGCACGATCGAGATGCGCGCGGGCCGCATGCTTGCCGGAAGCCGGGTGGATAGCCAGCCCTTGATCTCCCGGGGCGTCACCTCGTGCTCAGCCACCAGCCAGGCCACGATGTGGGCGGTGTCGGGCTCCTCGGTGCCGACGACGACGGCTACCGCCTCCCGGACAGCGGGGTGCTCCTCGAGGACGGTCTCGATCTCGGCCAGTTCGATTCGGTGCCCGCGGAGCTTGATCTGGCCGTCTCGGCGGCCGAGGAAGCGCAGCGTTCCGTCTGGGCCGTACTGCGCCCTGTCGCCCGTGCGGTAGCACGGCAGCACGCCCTCAGGCGTGCGGCAGGCACGGAACTGGCGGGCAGTGAGATCCGGCCGGTGCAGGTATCCGCGGGCCAGGTTCTCGCCGTAGACCAAGATCTCGCCGGGGCGCAGCGGCTGGGCGGGGGTGACCAGCTCGCCGTCGTCGCCCTCCAGGCACAGCCCCAGTCCGGGTACCGGCTCGCCGAGATGAACCGATCCGGCCGTCGTGATCCGGGCTGCCGACGCCCAGATGGTCGCCTCCGTGGGACCGTAAAGATTCCATAGCTGTCCGCATATCGGGAGCAAGCTCCGGGTCAGGCTCGGGGTCAACACCTCGCCGCCGGACCACAGGCGGGCTCCTCCGGCGCCTTCCCAGCCGCAGGCCAGGGCCAGCCGGTAGAAACTGGGCGTCGCCTGGATTACGCTGGGCTGATATTCGCGCACCACCTGGGCGAATATCACTGGATCCAGGCGCGCTTCGGGCGGGGCAGCGACGAAACTGCCGCCGGTGCTCAATGGCAGGAGAAGTTCGACCAATGACGGATCGAACGAAAATGCAGTCATTGCCAAAAAGGATTCACCGGCGCCGAAACCGGGAAAGCGGGAAAGCGCGTCGAGGCGGGCGCAAAGCGCCTCATGCTCCACCACCACCCCTTTAGGCTGCCCGGTCGAGCCCGAGGTGTACATCACGTAAGCGACGCTGGCCATGTCTGGCCGCTGTGGTCGCGTCGGCTGGCCGGCCAGTTGCTCGACGGTAAGCCGGCCTGGCTCTGCCTCCCGCAGGATCAGCGCAGGCTCAGCGTCCGCCAGCATGGCGGCCCGGCGAGCCTCGGGACTGTCGGTACTGACCGGCATGAAGGGGCACCGCGACCGGGCGGCAGCGAGTATCCCGGTCACCGCGGCGAGTGGGGTAGTGGCCTCCAGGACGACGAACCGGCCGGGGGCCGCAGCGGCCTGAATCTGATCGGCGAGCGTTCCGGCGCGCCGAATGAGCTCGCCGTAGCTCACGTCACGCTCGCCGCGGATCGCTGTAGCCTCGGGATCACTGCGCGCCCGGGCGGCTGCCGCCTCCCACACCGTCTTCACTGCCGTGCCGCTTCCTCCGCGTCCGCCTGGGCGGGGGCGGCCTCGTTCCGGTGCTGCGTGACGAGCCGCGCGATCCCGTCCGGGGTGGGGTTGCGCACGATATCGAGCAGGGGAAGGGAGACGCCGGACAACCGCTGAACCTCCGAGATCAGCGTGAGCGCGGTCATCGAGGTGCCGCCGACGTCGAAGAAGCTGTCGTCCACGGCGACCTCATCGCTGTCCAGCAGATCTTGCATGAGGATCGCTACATCATCGGGAGTCATCACGTGTTCTCCAGGGCAGGTGACTTGGACACTCTCTCCAGCCAGTCGGACTCCCGTACCTCGCGGCCGTCCGCATCGACGAAGGTGAAACTGTCGGATAGGAACCTCGCCAGGTCCACGAGCCGCTCGTGCAGCTCATCGTGGCCATCGCCAGTCAGCCACACCCAGGCCACGGCGCGGTTCGTGCCATGCCGCCAGTCCACCGCGGTGCCTTCCGGGGAGACCTCGTCGACAGCCACCACGCCGGGCATGCGGCGGACTTCCCGGCGAGTCGGGGCGCGGGTGACCGCCACCGCCGCGGACGGGGCCTGGAAGAGCAGCACCTGGGCACAACGGTCCCAGCTCAACGTCAGCTCCTGAGCGTGGCCGAGGAGGCACGACAGCGCCAGCCGCCCGAGCCGTTCGCCGGTGCCGTAGCCGACCAGGCGCGCCACGAATCCGCCAAGCCGCCCATTCAGCTCGATGATCTCCGGCACGGGAGATTTCGTCTTGATCTCGACGTGGAACACGCCCTCGCGGGCGCCCACGGCGTCGAGGGCACGCTCGGCGGTCGTCAGGAGGAGCCGCTGCCTATCCGGCGCGATCGCCGACGGGAGTATCAGGCCAGTCTCCCGGAACGGCCAGGCGGACGGCAGCCGGTCCGTGACGAACCGCAGTGCTGCCGCCCCTGTGCCCCCGCCCGGGCGGAACAGCTCCGCCGACACGTAATCGGCCCGGTGTGGCCCGGCCCATGGCTCGCCCACGATGAACTGCTCGGCGAACACGTCGTCGAGTTCCTGACGAGGGCCGGTACCCGACCTTGCCAGGAACGCATCGACATCGGCCTCCTGCCGCAGCAGCCACACCTCGTTGCTGCCGCATCCGCTGGTGGGCTTGACCACGACCGGGAACCCGGCCTGCCTGGCGAATTTCCGCAACGCGAATCCGTCGCTGACCCGGTTCGACATGACCCCGGACAGCCCGGCGGCCCGCAGCCTCTGCCGCTGTACATCCTTGTGGCCCCAGAGGGCTTCGGTATCGGCGTCGCCGTTGAGCCTTGCGTTCAGCCATGCCACGAGCGGGCACAGATGGTCGTTGAAGGTCCCCGCCACGGTGGCGCCCGTCCGCCGGACCGCGTCAAGGCAGGCGTCGCGATCGGAGAAATCTGCCTGGGTAGTGGGTGCCAGTGACCGCGCCACCGCGAAGATGTCAGGCTCGGCTGCATCCACCAGGAAATACAGGTCCGCGAGACCGTCGGCGCAGCTAGCGATCTCGGCCGGCGGCAGTGAGCCGTACTTCGTGCCGGCGAGCACCACCAGTCGGTCAGGCTGCGCCATTGCCGGTCACCCCTTGCCTCGGGCCAGCGACAAGACCATCGCGGCGAGTAGTCGGTCCGCGTCCTGTGCCTCATCGGGCGCGTTCAGTTCGGTGACCTGGTACGTTTCCGGGTCACGCTCGAGGTCGCGTACGTCGTCCCTGGAGGCGAGCAGGAAGCCAAGCCAGGCGAGGGACCGATCGAGCAAGCCCGATGCCGTGATGCTCGGCTCGTGCAGGTTCCGCGCCCTGATCAGGGCCCGCAGATCGGCGCTGAGCAGTTTCTGCATGTTCCGTAGCGTGCTCGCGCTGTCCCCCGACAGGTCCGGGCACCCGGTCTGCGCCGTCCCCAGGCTCGCGCGGAGCCTGGCGAATTCCGAGCCGATCATCGCGTCGTCCGGCCATGTCGGCCGGACCAGGATCGCGCGGACCTCGCATGACCGGGCCACAAGCTCCGCGATGCGAAGCGACAAGTCGGCGGCGGAGCAGTAGCCAACGATGGTGACGGCGGTTGCCGCGGTTTCCGCGCTGAGGAACTCGTCGGCGTAAAGCACGGCCAGGTCGCATAGCGGCCAGTAGTCGTCACAGCCGGCCAGGTAGCCGACCGGGTCGGCCTGGTAGATCGGATGACCGGTGTCGTCGGCATTCAGCAACTCGCCGAACCTCGGAGCGGAGGACACGCGCTGGAAGTCCGCCACGAAGACCGGCTCGGCGTCGCCGTCGGCTAGCCGCTCAAGCACCGGCCCGATGCAGCCAGGTTGCGTCATTTCCGCCTCTCCCGCTCCTCGGTCAAGCTGTCGTAGGCGACCATCCTCAGCTCGGAGCTGTAGCGCTGGCCGGGGCGGTCGATGAGCCAGAGCTGGTCCAGGTCGGGGAGCATCTCGGTGACCCTGAACCGGGTATGCCCGGCGGCCTGGGTGCGGCGGATTTGCTTGGCGAGCATGTTGACCAAGACGATGCTGCGGAAGTCGGCCGCCGTGGGCTTGAGCTCGACCGGAACCCGGTAGAACACCCGCTCGGGCAGCTCGTGCTCCTGCCGCCAGCGCCGCGCGAGACGGAAACGTTCCTGCTCGTCCTTGGCGAAGGCCCAGGCCGCGTCCGCGGCCTGGAAGGCCCATTGCTCCCGGCTCAGGACCAGCTTGTCGATCGTGATCCGCGGCCGG
>JAICUO010000736.1 GCA_025935815.1 Streptosporangiaceae bacterium | reverse complement strand
GTAGCGAGCATCACGTCATCGACCCCTTGCCATCCCTTCTTGAAGTCAATAAGCTCACGCTTGTAAAGACTGTTCAGCGCCTCTGCAGCAGCATTATCATAGGATTAACCGGCCAATATTGTTGGAGTTATTCATTGGCCGGTTAATCAATTCGCTGCCGCTGGATGCCGGCTGCTGCTTTATTTCTTTTTCCGGTTGAGTTGCCTGATTTGTTCTTCGTGGCGGCGGACGCGGGCGGCGACGGCCTCGATCGCGGTGCGCAGGGCGGTGATGTCATCGGCCAGGCCGGTGAGGGTGCCCGCGCTGGCGGCGTCGTGGCGGCGCCCGTCGACGAGCGCGCGAAGTGCGGGGTCCCGGTAGAGGGTGGCGCGTCCGATGCCGGCGCGTGCGGCGACGGCCGTGAAGGTGACGGGCTGGCCCGCGCCGGAGAGTTCGGCGCATGCCTGCTCGGCCCGGGCAGTTCGGTCTGGGCCGGTCATCCGGCCTGCGCCCCGCCGATGAGGCCGTCGAGGCGGGCGATGAGCTTGCGGTGCCTGTCAGCTTCGCTGATCCAGCCGCGTTCTTCGGCGTCGCGGGCCAGCTGCTCGGCGTCGGCTTTCTGGGCTGCGAGGACGGGGAGGTAGCCGGTGTCGGTCCGGAAGCTGGGGCAGTGCTCGCAGATGTTGGCGTAGGCGCAGGCGCCCTGGGCGGGCGCCCGCAGGCAGAACCCGCCGGCCAGCCGGGACTTCAGCGCTGGCGCGTCTTTCCACCCGGCGCCGCCGGTGACGCCGGCGAGCGGAAGGCCCGCGCGGCCGGCGGGCATGGTCCCGAGTCGCTGTTTGGCCAGGTCGAGGGCTCGCTCGTACTCGGTGCGGACGGTCGCGTCGAACAGCTTCCCGTAGCGCAGGCTCATGTCCGCGGACACGTGCCCGAGCAGGGCCATCAGTGCCTGCAACGAGACCCCGGCGTTCACCAGGGCCGTGGCGTAGGTGTGCCTGAGCTGGTGCGGGACGACGTGCCCGAGCCCGGCGGCCCGGGCCGCCCGGCCCAGTTCCTCGCGCAGGGCGTTCTGGGACAGGCGGCGCCCGTGGTGGGTGAACAGGAACTGGGCGGCCCGCCCGTATCGCGGGTGGCGCACCGGCCGGCCGGGCGAGCGGATCCCGGTAATCGTGTCGATCAGGGCGAGCGTTTCCTCGTCGAGCGGCACCATCCGTTCGCTGTCGAGCTTGCCGAGCGGGACTTTCAGCCAGGCGCCGGAGCCGGGGACCTCGTGGACGCAGTCGAGCTCGAGGTCGAGCAGCTCGCCGATCCGCAGCCCGCAGGCCCGCTGGAGCAGCAGCGCGCAGGCGGCCAGCTCATAGGGTGACTCGCGCAGCGCGCCGGCGAGCCGCCGGTCGGCGTCCACCGGCAGGTAGCGCGGCAGGACCCGGGGCAGCTTCGGGATGTCACTGGGGAAGACGAGCTGCCGGGCGGGCGCGTCAGCCCAGCCCCAGGCGGTGATGTCGGCGAGGAAGTTCCGGGCCGCGAGGACACGCTGCTGCTGCTCCCCGGGAGTGATCGCGGTCCCGGTGCGGCCGTCGACAGCCGCGGCGGCCGATGCGAGGTAGGGCTCGATATGGCGCTGACGGTCCAGGGCCGCCAGGCCGGCCAGCCCGGGGTCGGCCGCGGTGAGGAACCGGCCGAAGTGCGTCAGCCGGGTGGCCAGGCTGGAAATGGTCTTGGGCTTGCAGGTCGCCAGCTTCAGTTCCAGGTATGCCGTCATGGCCGCGGCGATCACAGGGGCGATGCCGTGGAGCCGGTCCGCGAACGGGACCGGTTCCGGCCCGGTCTCCGGCGGGACGGCCAGGATGCCGAGGTGGAACAGGATCCGGTGGGTGAAACTGAGCCCGGACTGGTAGTGCCGCCACCCCTGCCCGGTGCGCTGCTCGCGTTCCCGCCCGGCGGCGGCGAGGTCGTCCAGGTCGGCGGCGGTCAGCTCGCCGAGGCGCCGTCCGGTCTGGATCAGCAGCCGGGCCGGGACCTGGGACGCGTTCGCGGTCGCGACCCGCTCGCTGAACCCGAGCTGCGCCGCGGCGTCAAGGACGCGGGCGAGGTCCTCGCCTAGCGTGGTTCCGCCCAGCTCGCGCCAGAGGCTGGAGATCTTGCGTTCCAGCAAGTAGTCGTAGCCGGGCCGCAGGTGCCCGTGGATCATGAGGAACGTGATCACCGGCCGGTGCGCCGAGCTGGCCGACAGCCGCACCTCCAGCGGCTCGGCGGCCCACATCGCCGGGTCCGGCCAGCGGGAGAAGAAGTCCCGGGCCGCCCGCCAGTACGAGGCGCTGCCCCGCCCGGTGCCCTCCAGATGACGGCGATAGGCGGCCAGCAGCGGCCGCGGGTCAGCCCCGGGAGCGCATACGGTCACGAGCCGCATCGAATTCCGCCTTCACGTGCGCGGGGGCCAGGTGGACGTACCGGGCCGAGGTATCGACATGAGCGTGGCCGAGCAGGGCCTGCATCACCGCGAGATCGACGCCGGCCTCGGCCAGGGCGGTGCCGAACGTGTGCCGCAGCGCGTGCGGGCTCCCGGCGGGAACGCCGGCGATCTCGCGGTGGTAGCGGAAGATCCGGCGGAGCCCGGCCTCCGTCAGCGGCTGCCCGCGGTGCGGCCCCTTGGCCACGATGAACATTCGGGCGCAGGCCGTCTCGGGACGCTCGGCCAGCAAGTACGCCTGGATGACCGCGCCGACGTCGGGATCCAGCGGCACCCGCCGTTCCCGGTTGCCCTTGCCGGTGACCTGCACCCACCGGCCGCCGATGTCCGCGTCGGTCACGTCCAGGCCGAGCACCTCGCCGCTGCGCAGCCCGCAGTAGAGCATCAGCCCGGCGATCGCCCGGTCCCGCCAGGTCCCGAAGCTGGCCAGCAGCTCCGCGGCCTCGCGCTGGTCCAGCGCCCGGGGCAGCCGCCGCGGTTCCCGCAGCCGCAGCGCCGACCGGGCCGTCGGGCGGCGGACTGCATGCGCCAGCATCCCGTCCCGCTGCCCAGGCGAGGCCCCGCGGGCCTCCCTGCCTTTCGGCACCGGGTTAGGCGTATCCGGGTCTCGCACGGACCGGAACGCGAACATTCCCGAGACGGCGATCAGCCGGTGGTTGACCGTGGCCGCCGCGTACTGGTCAAGCCGCCGCCCGGACATCGACACGACGTTCGGCCCTGGCCGGCCCGGCACCCTGGCCTGACGGCAGGCGGCCAGGAACCGCAGCAGCACGTCCGTCGTGACCGCCGCCAACTCGATTTCCTCGGCCTGCAGCCAGCGGCAGAACGCCAGCAGGTCGAACCCGTAGGACCGGAGCGTCTTCGGCGAGTAATTCCGGTCCGCCAGGTGCGAGAGGTACTCGTTCACGAGGCCGAAGCGGTCAGCCTCCCGCCCGGCCAGCACCCAGCCGTCATCACGCTGCTCAAGCCGCAGCAGGCAATCCCCCGTGCTCATGGCGGACAGGTGTATCGCCGCCGTCACCGCCAGGCAAGCATCCCGTCACCTCACGGCGTGTCGCTGACCTGCAGGTTTCCCGTGATTGGCCGGTCAAGGGGCAGATCCCTGTTCTTCCCAGAGACCGCCGGATCTTCTTCTCCTTGCAGAAATCATCGAACGGCGATGAAGTATACTGGCAGCCGCGATCAGAATGAAAGATGACTCCCTGGGGCGGTTTCCGGGCAATGATGGCCATGTCGAGGGCGGCGAT
>JAICUO010000547.1 GCA_025935815.1 Streptosporangiaceae bacterium | reverse complement strand
GCCCGCCTGGCCGCCTGACCCGCCGTGCCCGCCTGGCCGCCTGACCCGCCGTGCCGGCCGCCGCCTGACCCGTCGTGCCGGCCATGCCGCAGGAACGCTCCCTGCCGGCCCTGGGGAAGCTCACCGGCTCGCGGCCGCCCCCTCGGTGACCGCGAGCGGGGCGGGGCGGGCCGATTGAAAGCCGGGGCGGGAGGGCGCCCGCCCCGGCGTGGTACGGGTTGGAGCCGTTGTCACGCGGAGTTCTGCTCCGGTGGCCTCCCTTCCTCGAAGGCAGTGGGAGCGCTCCCAGCCGACTCTAGCGGCGGGTTGCTGGATTGAGAAGGGTCTAATCAGGTCGCGGTGCAGGTGAGGGTCGGCGTGCCCGGGGTGCCGGAGCCGATGAAGCCGAACGTCGTCGTGCCGCCGGCCGCCAACGAGCCGTTGTAGGACACGTTGGATGCCGTGACGGTGTTGCCGCTGGCGGTCGTGGTGGCGTTCCACGACTGGGTCACGGTGGCGGCACTCGGGAACGTCAACTTCACCGTCCAGCCCTTGACGGCGGTTGCGCCGGCGGTCACCTTCACGTCGGCCTGGAAACCGCCCTGCCATTGGCTGGTCGGCGAATAGGCCGCCGAGCAAGCGCCGCCGGAAGACGGTGGCGTAGTGGGCGGTGTAGTCGGCGGCGTAGTGGGCGCGGTGGTCGGCGCCGTGGTGGGCGCGGTGGTCGGCGCCGTGGTGGGCGCCGTGGTCGGGGGAGTAGTGGTTCCACCTCCGCCGAAATCGACGTCACTGCAGAAGTAGTACGACTGATCCAGATGGCTCGCCTGCCAGATCGTGTAGACCATGGCCCGTCCCGTACGCCCGGAAAGCGCGACCGGAAGGTCGATGCGCACTCCGCCGTCGACCGCGATCCACTGGGCGGCCGGCGTCTTCCCGACCTCGGCGACCTTCGTCAGATCCGACCATTTCAGGGCCTGGGTCCGCGGGTTGAATCCGGGATTGGAAACGTAGACCCAGATGTAGTCGGCGCCGTGCAGGGCCTGGTCGAACAACTGCACCGTAAAGGAGTTCCCGACCGAGGTCGCTTTCCAGTCGCCGACGGTGTCCATCGCGTTGTAGCGACCGCTCTGGGTGTGCCCGGCGCTGCACAACTGGCCGTCCGGAATCGAACCCTGGTGATTTCCGGCGACCTGTTCGCGGAAGAGGCCGTTCCAGTTCCACATGGCGTTCGGGTCGGCCTGCCAGGCCTGATAGCACATAGGATCTTCGGTGGCCATGGCCGGATCCTGGAAACGGTCGCCCCAGCGGATGAAGCAGCCGTAGTTGCGCGACGCGGGGCTGATGACGTTGCCGTGCGCGAAGGCGGGGCCGGGTGACAGGCCCACGACGGCAATGGCGGCGACCAATGCGCCGACGACGGCGCTGATCAGCAGACGGGATCGTTTTCTCATGAGGGCTCCGCAAGGTGGCGGCCCATCGAGACGGGCCGGCGGTCGTGAAAGGCCGGCGGGGGCTGCCCTTCGCCTCCGCGCGCCGCGTGACCCGGCGGATGTCGCCACCCTGCCCTATTGATAGACCGCTGTCAATTCATGTCGACCCGTTCCGCCTCGCGCGGGCGGCCGCCGTTCCACTCGTCGACCGTCGCCCACAGCTGGTCGGCGGGCAGCGGTTCGCTCGCCACGTATCCCTGCACACCGTCGCATCCGGCCAGCGTGAGCAAGGCCCAGTCGGCCGCGCCCTCCACCCCTTCGGCCACACAGCGCGCGTCGGAGTCATGCGTCAACTGGACCAGATGCCGGACCACCGAGGCGGCGTGCGGACTCGCGGCCATGCTCCGGGTGAACCGTGGATGGATCTTCAGTGCGTCGACCGACGACCGCTCCAACGCGAACAGCGCGTGATAGGCCCCGCCCACGTCGTCGATCGTCACCTGCACCCCGAGCGTGTGCAACTCGTCGATCGCATCCGCGACCGCCTCGGCACCCGGCGCCCCGAGCGCCGACTCGGCCACCTCCAGCTGCAACTCGGTCAACGGGAAACCGGTCGCTGCGGCGGTGCTTCGCAACCGCTGCGGCAGCCCCGGATCGGTCAGCTCCCGCAGGGAGACATTCACGGCCAGACGTACGCCGCGTCCCCGTGCCCGCCAAGCGGCGCCGTCGGTGAGGGCGGTCCTGATCACCCAGGCGCTCAGCTCCTTGATCAGCGACGTCTTGGCGACCTGAGGCACGAACTCGTCCGCGGTCAGCAGTCCGCGCGACGGGTGCCGCCAGCGCAGCAGTGCCTCGACCGCGGTGACCTCACCGTCCGGGGCGCACACCGGCTGGTAGAACAGCTCCAGCTCGTCGTCGCCGAGCGCCCGGCGCAACTCCGGCACCAGCGTGACGTGCTGCTCGTCCGCGTGCTGAGCGCCCGCTCGGAAGGCGATCACGCCGGCGCCGCTGCGCTTCGCCTCGTACATGGCCAGGTCGGCGTGGCGCAGCAGCGCCACCAGGTCGGTAGCGTGCTCGGGGGCGAAAGCCACGCCGATGCTGGCGTCGATCTCGACCGGAACACCGGTCACCGGCATCGTCTCGCGCAGCGCGGCGTGGATCTCGCGAGCGAGCGCGAGGCCGTCCACCCCGTGCGCCAGGACCGCGAACTCGTCCCCGCCGAGCCGGATCGGCAGCACCTGCGCGCCGGCCACGGCGGTCAGGCGTTCGGCGACCACGATCAGCAGTTCGTCGCCGGCGTGGTGGCCGAGCGTGTCGTTGACGCCCTTGAACCCGTCCAGGTCGATCAGCATCAGCGCGGCCGGCGACTCCGGCGTGGCCCGGCCGAGCAGCCCGCGGGCCCGGCGGTGCAGCAGCACCCGGTTTCCGAGGCCGGTCAGGTTGTCGTGAGTGGCCGCGAAGTCCTGCCGGTTCTGGTTGCGGCGGATCATGAAGAGGATCAGGAACAGCGCGAACAGCCCGAAACCCGCCATCCCGTAGAGCCAGCGGCTGGCCCGGGTCACGGTCACATCGATCCGGGTACGCGGGATCAGCACCTCGATCGCCGCGTCGGGCTTGCCGTCCGCGTTCGCGTCGTACGGCAGATACACACCTACGGCGGTGGGGTTGGCCGGTTCGTCCTCGGCGTACGTCCGACCGGCGAGCACCGCGGCGACGGCCGCCGCGCCGGGCTCGGGGGAGGCGCGGTGCGCGGCGTCGCTGTAGACGAGGCGGCCGTCGACCATCGACCAGACACGCAGCCCGAGGATCGCCCCCTCGCCCCGCAGCAGCGTCACGTCGGCGTCCATCGCCGCCCGCTTGTCGCGGTCGACCAGGAGCAGGATGTCCTGGATCGTCAGCTCCCGCGCCACCACCAGCACCTGCACCGTGCGCGCGCTGACCGTGGCACTCTCCAGGGCCCGCTGCGCGATCTGCTGGTGCATCACCCGGACACCGGCCAGCGCCAGCGCGCTGATGATCACCGCGACGACGGCGAGCGCACGCCACGAGGCCAGAAATCGGGCGACTCCGGCGCCGCGCGAACTCTCCACGCCCCGCCTAATCGACCCGCCGCCGACCATCTTGAGCCGTTGTCACCGGGACGGCCGATGCTCACCCGCCCGCAACGCCGATGTGACCGGCGGCATGCATCCACGACCATGGGCGGGTTGCTCCCACTGCCACCGAGACGGCGGAGGACATGAGCGAATACGTCTTCGTGACCCCACCCGGCTGGCCACAGCCTCCGGCCGGTTGGACACCGCCGGACGGCTGGCGCCCCGACTCGTCCTGGCCCCCGGCCCCGCCCGGCTGGCAGTTCTGGCAGGCCCCGCCTCCGGCGGTTTCGCCGGCTGCGCCGCTTGCCCCGTCAGCCGTACGCGCGCCCGCTTCCGCCGTGGTTGCCGCTCCGCCGCCCGCGCCGGTGGCGCCCTCACCCGCCCCGCCGCTCACTCCCGCACCGGCCGCCCCGGGCATCTCGTCGGCCGGCGGGGATGCCGATCGGCCGCACCACGCCGAACGCTCCGGCGGCGGGATCTTCGGCCGCCGCAGGAAGGAGCTGCAGGGTGAGGTGGAGGGGCTCGAGCACGCACTGGCCGGGGCGGCCGCCCAGAACGGCCGCCTCGAGCGGGACAACGCCGCCCTGCGGGCCGAGTGCGAGCGGCTGACCGGCGCGGGGGAGTCGGCGAACGCGGAGCTGCGGCGGTTGCTCGGCCTGGACCCGGCCCAGGTGCGGGCCGACGCCGATCGGATGGCCGCCGACCGGGCCGCCGCCCAGCGGCAGCTCAACGACGTCCTCGACGAGCTCGCCCGGGCCCGCAAACAGCTGGTCGTCGTCGAGGAGTCGGCGATGCTGCAGGAGGCGGGCGTTTACGAGTACCTGCATCCGCTCGAGGACGCGGTCGCCAGCAAGGCCCGGCTGACCACGATCAAGGAGCAGATCAAGGAGCTGACGCGGGACGGCGCGGTCCGGGCCACCACCGGCTGGAACGTCAACGGGTCGGCACGGGAGGGCGCCGCGATGGTCCGCGACTTCTCCAAGCTGATGCTGCGGGCCTACAACGCCGAGGCCGACAACTGTGTGCGTACGGTGCGCCCGCACCGGCTGGCCGCGGTGACCGAGCGGCTCAGCAAGGTGCGGGACACGATCGCCCGGCTCGGGCGGACCATGGACATCTCCATCTCGCCGGAGTACCACCGGGTGCGGCTGGCCGAGATCCGGCTGACCGCCGACTACCTGGGCAAGGTCGAAGAGGAGAAGGAACGCGTACGCGCCCAGCGGGAACGGCAACGCGAGGAGGAACGTGCCCAACGCGAGTTCGAGCGCGAGAAGGCACGCCTGTTCAAGGAGCAGGCGCACTATCAGGCCGTGCTCACGCGCGTACGGACGCAGGGTGACGCCGCCGCGGCGGCCGAGCTGGAAAGCCGGTTGGGGCAGATCGCGGATGCGATCTCCGGGGTGGAGGCCCGGGAGGCCAACATCCGGGCCGGTTACGTGTATGTGATCAGCAACCTCGGCGCTTTCGGGCCCGGCATGGTCAAGATCGGGATGACCCGGCGGCTGGAGCCGTCCGACCGCATCCGCGAGCTGGGGGACGCGAGCGTGCCGTTCCGGTTCGACACCCACGCCCTGATCTTCAGTGAGGACGCGGTCGGGCTCGAGGCGCGGCTCCACCAGGAGCTGGCGGAACGCAAGGTCAACCTGGTCAACCAGCAGCGCGAGTTCTTCTACGCCTCACCGGCCCAGGTGCGGGACGTGCTGGCCCGAGTGGCCGGCCAGCACCTGCTCGAATACCACGAGGAGCCGGAGGCTCTGGAGTGGTACCAGAGCCGGCGCGAACGGGCCTGACGCCTGTTCGAGGCCTTCGCGGGACATC
>JAICUO010000279.1 GCA_025935815.1 Streptosporangiaceae bacterium | reverse complement strand
CAGTTCGACCGCTCTGACCGGGTCTTCAGCCGGATGGACCGATCCGGCCCGGGCCGGCGCCGGCTCCGCCCGCACGGCCCATCCAGGCGCGAGCTCGACTGCCGCCAAAGCCGGGGCCTCGGTGACTATCACCGCGGTCGGCGACACGATGCTCGGGAATACGCCGAACCTCGCCCCGGACCCGGTGGGGTACTTCGACGCGGTGCGGTCGAGCCTGACATCGGGCGCCCAGGTTGTCTTCGCCAACCTCGAGGGCACCCTCACGACCGCCCCGGGCACCAAGTGCGGGGCCGGCGCGGGCACGACCTGCTTCGCGTTCCGCAATCCGCCCAGTTACGCGCAGTACTTCAAGCAGGCCGGGTTCACGATACTCAACGACGCTAACAACCACTCCTTCGACTTCGGCGCCGCGGGCCAGCAGCAGACTGTGCAGTCAATCCACGCCGCCGGCCTGGCTCAGACCGGGCTGCCGGGGCAGATAGCTACCGTCACGGCGAACGGGGTCAAGGTCGCGATCCTGGGATTCGCGCCCTACAACTGGGCCGCCAGCCTCCTCGACGTGGCCGCGGCGCGCGCCCTGATCGCGCAGGCTCACCAGCAGGCCCCGATCGTCGTCGTGTACATGCACGCTGGGGCGGAGGGGCCCAGCGCCGATCACGTGACCGGCCACGAAGAGATTTACCTCGGTGAGGACCGTGGCAACGCCGAGGCGTTCGCGCACATGGCCATCGACGCCGGCGCCAGCCTGGTGATCGCCAGCGGCCCGCACGTCCTGCGGGGCATGCAGTTCTATAAGGGTCACCTCATCGCCTACAGCCTCGGGAACTTCGCCGGCTACGGCAACTTCGCCGGCGGCGGCAACCGTGACATGAGCGCGATTCTCCGGGTGACACTGTCATCGGCCGGCCAGTTCGAGCGTGCCCGCATGTACCCCGTCCTGCTCACTGGGCAAGGCAAGCCCGTGCCCGGCGGAGGGGCCACCGCCTTCGTGGCCCAGTTGTCCGCACAGGACTTCGGCTCGGGCGCGGCCCAGATCTCGTCCTCCGGGGTTATCACGCGGCAATAACCGGAGCTATGCGTGGCCGTCGCCTGGCTCGCCGGGTAAGGGCTATCGTTAAGGCATGCCGTCGCGCCCCGCACCCCGTGACCTGCGCGCCTCGGACGCCGATCGCGAGCGAGTGGTGGACGTCCTGAACGCTGCTCTCGCCGACGGCCGGCTGACCGACGAGGAGCACTCGGGCCGGCTGCACGCCGCGCTCACCGCCCGTACCCTGGGCAGCCTGGCCTCGCTGACCCTCGACCTCGTGCCCCCGGAGGGGCAGCCGATCCAAGTGGACGGCGGGCGGATGATCACCGGGGCGTTCAGCAAGGCGTCCCGCTACGGCCGCTGGGTAGTGCCCGAGGAGCTCACCGTCAACGCCATGGCCGGCGAGGTGACCCTGGACTTTCGCGAGGCCATCTTGACCGAGCGGCACACCGTGCTGCACGCCAACGCGGTCGCCGGCACGATCAAGCTGGTCGTTCCCGACGGCGTCGCGGTAACCGTGGGCGGCACGATGCTGCTGGGCCGGCAGAAGGGCGCTACGCCCGCAGCGGCCCTGGGCGACGGCTATGGGAGCCCGGTATCCCGCCGCGCGCCCGCGCCGCTTCCCCCGGACGCCCCCCTGATCGAGGTCCGGTGCTTCGCCCTGCTCGGCGAGGTCATCGTCAAGGCCCCGCCAAAGCCGCGCCGCTGGCTCCCCGGCGGCAACCGCCGCCGCGAAGTGCGTGGCTAGCCGTAATTGACCGCACTGTAGGCACGGAGCTTCCACAGGGCGTGCTCGCTCTTGATGCTGCGGATGGTCCCCGAGCGCGACCGCATCACCAGCGAGTGCGTTGACGCCCCGCCGTGCGCGTAGTGCACGCCGGAGACCAGCTCCCCGTCCGTGATCCCGGTCGCCGCGAAGAACACGTCGTCCGACGACACGAGGTCATCGGTCGTCAGCACCCGGGAAAGGTCGTGCCCGGCGTCCAGCGCCTTCGCCCGCTCCGCCTCATCGCGCGGCGCGAGCTTGCCTTGGATGACGCCGCCGAGGCACTTCAGCGCGCACGCCGCGATGACTCCCTCGGGGGTGCCGCCGATGCCCAGCATCAAGTCGATGCCGGTACCCGCGCGGGCCGCCATGATCGCCCCCGCCACGTCCCCGTCGGTGATGAGCTGGATCCGCGCGCCCGCCTCGCGCACGGCCGCGATGAGCGCGGCGTGCCGGGGGCGGTCCAAGATGACCACGGTCACGTCAGCCGGCGAGCCGCCCTTGGCCTTGGCGACCGCGGCGACGTTCACCGCCGGCGGCGCGTCGATGTCCACCACGGCCGCCGCCTCCGGCCCGGTGGCCAGCTTCTTCATGTAGAACACGGCCGACGGGTCATACATCGACCCGCGCTCGGCCACCGCCAGCACCGAGACCGCGTTCGGCATGCCGTTCGCGCACAGCCGGGTCCCGTCGATGGGGTCGACCGCCACGTCGCAGGCTGCCCCCGTCCCGTCGCCGACTTCCTCGCCGTTGAAGAGCATCGGGGCGTTGTCTTTCTCGCCCTCGCCGATGACGACGACCCCGTTCATGGATACCGAGTTGATCAGCGCCCGCATGGCGTTGACGGCGGCGCCGTCGGCGCCGTTCTTATCGCCGCGCCCGACCCACCGGGCGGCGGCCATCGCGGCGGCCTCGGTGACGCGGGCCAGTTCAAGCGCCAGGTTCCGGTTGGGCGCGTGCTCGGGGGTGTCCCGGGTGACGGTCTGCGGGGTAGGGATTTCGCTCATGTCGCTCATGAGGAAGTATTACCCTGCCCGCGCTCCCATCCCTTGGTGAGGGCAGTGTCAAACGTCTCGGCCGACTGCGCGCCGGACACGCCCAGGGCCATGTCGAACACGTAGAACGGCACGCCGGTGATCCCCAGCGTCCGCGCGTGCGCCTCGTCGGCGCGCACGGAGTCGGCGTAGTCGTCGCTGTCGAGCACCTTGCGCACGTCCGCGGCGTCCAGGCCCGCCTTGGTCGCGACCGTCATGATCACGCCGGCGTCGAAGATCGGCCGGTTCTGCGCGAAGTGCGCCTGGTAGATCCCCGAGACGAGGTCGCCCTGCACGCCCTTGTCGCGCCCCAGGTGGAGGACTCGATGGAGGTCAAACGTATTGCCGACCGGGCGTTCGGGCTGGTACTCCAGGCCCTCCGCGCGGGCCAGCCCCGCCACCCGCTCTTCCGCCTGCCACGCCTGCGCGATGGGCATGCGGAACTTCTTGCTCAGCATCTGGATGTTCGTCTCCCCGGTGTCCACCGCATCGGGGTCGAGCTCGAATGAGTGGTAGACGACCTCGACCTCGTCCCGGTGCGGAAACCCATCGAGCGCCCGCTCGAACCGGGCCTTCCCGACATAGCACCACGGGCAGACGACGTCACTCCAGATATCCACGCGCATGCAACCAGGGTAGGTCCCGGCCAAACTCCGCGAACCCCCGTCCGGGGAGCGGCCGCGGCTACCGGTCCCGCCCGCCCGGAGCTGGGCCTCCCGGCGCTACTCCCTAGAAGGGAGCGTCGGCGGCCCCATCGCCGCCTTCCTTGCGGACGGCCATGGCGGCACTCAGCCGTGCCCGGGCGCCATCCAGCCACTCGCCGCAGATCGCGGCCAGCTTCTCACCGCGCTCCCACAGCTCCAGCGACTGCTCCAGGGATAGCCCGCCGGCCTCGAGCCGCTTCACCACGCTGGCCAGCTCGTCGCGCGCTTGCTCATAGGACAGCGAGTCACGATCAGTCACAAAACCCAGCCTATCCTCAACGAAGCCCAGGCGACTGCCCCGTGCCAAACCCCCAGCAGATCGTCCGCCACCCCCTGCTGGCCGCCCCGTTCATCTCGCCCCGCTCGCGCGGACGGCCATCAGGTGGTCTTCGGCGAAGCGGATTATCAGCGCATCGGCCTCGCCGACGTCGGCGGCCGCGCGGACTACCGTGCCGTCCTCGCGCTGGACGATGGCGTAGCCGCGCTTGAGCGTCGACGCCGGCGAGAGGGCGAGCAGGCGCGCCCTCGTGTGGGCCACGTCATCGCTGGCCCGCGCCAGCCGGGAATCGAGGCACGTGCGGACGCGCGCCGCCAGCGCGTCAATGCCCTCCGCTTGCCGCTCGATTTCCCGGACCGGGTCCGCCAGGGCCGGACGTGACCGCACGCCCGCAAGCCAGGACTCCTCCCTGGCCAGCCAGCCGCTGACCGCCCGCCGCGCCCGGTCCCGGAGCTGGGAGACCAGCGCGAGCTGCTCGGACACGTCGGGGACGACGCGCTTGGCCGCGTCCGTGGGAGTGGAGGCGCGCAGGTCGGCGACGTAATCCAGGATCGGGGAGTCCTGCTCGTGCCCGATCGCGGAGACCACGGGCGTCCGGCAGGCCGCGACCGCCCGCACCAGCGCCTCGTCGGAAAACGGGAGCAGGTCCTCGATGGAGCCGCCGCCGCGCGCGATGATGATCACGTCAACCTCGGCATCGGCGTCGAGCCGCTGCACGGCGGCGGTGACCTCCGCCACCGCGTACGCCCCCTGGACCGGGACCTGCTCGACGCGGAAGCGCACGGCCGGCCATCGCCGGCCGGCGTTTTCCAGCACGTCCCGTTCGGCCGCCGAATCCCGGCCGCACACCAGGCCCACCATGCCCGGCAGGAACGGCAGAGGCCGCTTGCGTTCAGCGGCGAACAAGCCCTCGGCGGCCAGGGACCTGCGCAGCCGCTCCAGCCGGGCCAGCAGCTCGCCGAGCCCGACTGCGCGGATCTCCAGGGCCGACAGCGCGAACGACCCGCGCGAGGCGTTGAAGTCCGGCTTGGCGTGAATCACGACCCGCGCCCCGACCTGCGGATCCGTCTCGTCGAAGACCACCCGCGGGCACGTGACCCGCGTGGACACCGCGGCGACCGGGTCGCGCAGCGTCAGGTACACGGTGCCGCCGCGCTTGGTGCACTCGGCGATCTGCCCCTCAACCCAGACGCGGCCTAGCTTTCCGATCCAGCCGCCAACGAGCTGGAGCACTGTCCGGACCGGGACCGGTGACTCGGGGGAGGTCTCTAGGGGCATGCGACCATCACATCACGCCCTGGCCGCCGCCGCGGGGATCGGCGGCCGGGCGTGGCGGATGGGCGCTACTTGACGGCCTGGAAGCTCGTCGTCTGCCCGGAGTTGATCCGGATAATGCGGCGCTCGAGCATCCCGACGACCTCGTCGCGGCCCTGGTGCGCCTTCTCGTAGTCGATGAGCACGGTCAGCTGGTCCGGGTTCAGCTTGGTCATCCGCGCGCGCAGCGAGTTGACCGCCAGCTCGTCGTAGTTGGCCAGCGGCAGGTCAGCCGCCGCGACCGGCTCGGCCGCCTTGGGCTCGGCCGCCTTGGGCTCGGCCGCCTTGGACTTGGCCGCCTTCCTGGGGGCGGGCTTGGTCGGCTTGGTGACCGCGGCCGCCTCGGCCTCCGGCGCCGGAGCCTCGGCTACCGCCGCCTCCGGGACTGTCGTCTCTGCGGCAGGGGCGTCAACGGTCTCCGGAGCATCCGTCTCCGGGGTGACCAGCTTGACGTTGCCACTCGCCTCAGAGGTGGTCGTCTCGGTTTCAACCGTCTGCGGCGCGGTGGCCTCAACAGTCTCGGGAGTGGCCGTTTCCGTGACGGCGGTCGGCGCCGTCTTGGCCTTGCGCCGATCGGCGACGCCGATGATCTTCCCAGCGCTGGCAGCCAGGCCACGTAGCACCCGTACGGGAGCTTCCATCACTTGCATAATCGCGTTCTCCTCAAGAGGGGTAGATCACAGTGTGCCAAAGCATGCTGGAACGCGTAGCTGAGTTAATTAAGGCGGTATCTAGCAAAATATCGCGAAAACCGCCCGTCATCGCCGTACGTAAGCCAAACGACGCCAATCTACACTGCAGGGTCCCCACGCGTAACACAAGCATCACCGGCAGCGAAGCCGGGCCGGAGCGCGCCCGCTCGCCTAACCCCCGGACCGTCTCGCCTACCATGGGAGGCATGTCTGAGACGCATCGGCGGGTCCTGCTGGCAAAGCCGCGTGGCTACTGCGCAGGGGTCGATCGTGCCGTGCAAGCAGTCGAGATGGCGCTCGAGCGCTTCGGCGCGCCGGTATACGTGCGCAAGCAGATAGTGCACAACACGCACGTGGTCAACGAGCTGACCAAGCGCGGCGCGATCTTCGTGGAGGAGACCGATGAGGTCCCCGAGGGCAGCGTCGTCGTGTTCTCCGCGCACGGCATCGCGCCGGAGGTCCGCGAGCAGGCGCAGGCGAGGAACCTCCGTCAGATCGACGCGACCTGCCCGCTGGTCACCAAGGTGCACAACGAGGCGCGGCGCTTCGCCGCCGGCGATTACGACATCCTGCTCATCGGCCACGAGGGGCACGAGGAGGTCGTCGGCACCACCGGCGAGGCTCCGGCCCGGGTCAAGCTGGTCGACGGCCCCGAGAGCGTGGGCGGCGTGCAGGTGCGCGACCCCGCCAAGGTGGTGTGGCTGTCCCAGACGACCCTGTCAGTGGATGAGACGGTCCAGACGGTCGCCGCGCTGAAGGACCGCTTCCCCCAGCTGATCGACCCGCCCAGCGACGACATCTGCTACGCGACGCAGAACCGGCAGGCAGCCGTGAAGGTCATCGCTCCCCGCTCCGACGTCGTCATCGTCGTTGGGTCGCGCAATTCCTCCAACTCCGTCCGCCTGGTCGAGGTGGCGAAGGACGCGGGCGCGGGCGCCGCCTACCTCATCGACGACGCCGGCGAGCTCGACGAGCGCTGGCTCGGTGACGCGGTCACGGTGGGCGTCACCTCCGGGGCATCGGTCCCCGAAGAGCTCGTGCACGGTGTCCTCGGCAAGCTGGCCGCCCTCGGCTTCGCGGACGTGGAGGAAGTAGAGGCCGTCAAGGAGAAGATGTCCTTCCAGCTGCCGCGAGAGCTGCGGAAGTAGCGGCGTTCCGCCGCACCTGGCCGTCCGGGTGACTGTCCGGCCTTCCTAACGCCGCAGCTCGCTCCAGAGCTGGCGGACTTCCGCGGGCAGGCCGCGCGTCAGCCCGATCACGACCGTCAGGGTCATGCCCGCCAGCAGCCAGCAGGCGGCGCCAGCCAGCGTGGATAGTAGCGCCAGGGAAGGCATGAGGACCGACGCGGTCAAGCAGGCGAGCAGGAACAGCAGCGGCGCGGCCACCACGACCGGGAGCAGGCTCCCCGCCCGCACGTAATAAACGGTCAGGCTGCTGGCCATGAAGAACACGGCGTACCCGAGCTCCTGCCAGCTGGCCCAGGTGGCGACCAGCAGCCCGGCCAGGCACGCCCCGAAGATCCCCAGCATCCCGGATACCCCGGACTGGACCACGCCCCCCGGCCACTCGCTGAAGAGTGTCCGCAACGAAGCCGGCCGCAGGTTCATTGCGACCGCACTAGCGCGGTCGCGCTCTCGATGAGCCCGGCGGCTGGCCCGTCGTCCGGCTCCTCCGGTGCCGCCGGCCCTTGGGGAGGCTTGCGCGCCTCCGGCTCACCGGCGAGCAGCTCCGGGGCCGACAGCGGCCTGGTCGTCTCGGTGACCGCGACCGGGGCGGGCATCTCGGAAGCGACGACCCCGAGCTCTGATAGCCGCCGCGCGGTGACCAGGACGCGGGTTTCCAGGGATCCGACCGCCTGGTTGTACGCGCCGACTGACGCCGAAAGCGAGCGGCCGAGCTTGTCCAGGTGCCGGCCAAGCCCCGACAGCCGGTCATGCAGCTCCCGGCCAAGCTCGAAGACCAGGCGGGCATTCTCCGACAGCGCTTGCTGCTGCCAGGCGAAGTGCGCGGTGCGCAGCGTGGATACCAGCGTCGTCGGCGTGGCGACGTGCACGCGCCGCGCGATGGCGTACTCCAGCAGGGTCGGGTCGCGCTCCAGCGCCGGCGCGAGGAACGCTTCGCCGGGGATGAACAAGATGACGAACTCCGGCGTCCCCGGCAGCGCCGCCCAGTAGGCCTTGCTGGCCAGGGAGTCCACGTGCGCCCGCAGGTGCCGGGCATGCGCCTCCAGCCGTGCGTCGCGGACCGCTTCATCGGAGGCCTCGACGGCTTCCAGGTAGGCGGCCAGCGAGACCTTGGAGTCAACGACGATGTTCTTCCCGCCGGCCAGGTGCACCACCATGTCCGGGCGCTGCGTCTTGGCGTCGAGCCTGGCGTCGGTGGTGACGACCTGCTCGTCGAAGTCGCACCGGGCGGTCATCCCGGCCAGCTCCACCACTCGCCGCAGTTGCAGCTCGCCCCAGCGGCCGCGTGCCTCCGGCCGGCGCAGCGCCGTCACCAGGGCGGCCGCCTGATCCCGGACCTGCTCGGCGCCCCGCCGGGTGAACTCCACCTGCTGGGCCAGCTCGGCGTGCGAGCGCGTCCGTGCCTGGTCGGACTCGCGCAGCTGGGCCTCGACGCGGGTGAGCGTGTCGCGGATCGGCCCGACGAGGTGCCCGATGTCCAGTCGTTCCCCCAGGCGCCCCTCGACGAGCGCGGCCTGGGACTGCATCGTCTTCTCCAGCAGCGCGTACTTGTCCTGCGCGGACCTGGACCGCTCGTCGGCGGCGGTAACCCGGCCGCGCATGAGCAGGTACCCGACGGCGACGCCGATCGCGATCCCGGCCAGCAAGGCGAAGACGATCATGCTCTCAGACTCGCATGCCGTCGCCGTGCGCAGCCGAAGGACACGCCGGCGGGCTATTTTGATAACGCACCGTAGCGATCATGATCCGGCACAATGGGAAACGTGCGAGCGGCTATAGAGCTTCGCGCGGTCGGCCAGCAGGCGCGTCCCGGCGTAGTGACTCTGCGTGACGTTACGTTGTCGGTCGACCGTGGCGAGCTGATCGCGATCATCGGCGGCAGCGGGTCAGGAAAGACAACGCTGCTCAACACCATGTGCGGGCTTCGCCCGCCAGCCACCGGCGAGGTCATCCGGCCCGGTAACGAGGCCGTCGGCTACGTCCCGCAAGACGACATCATTCACGTGGCGCTGCCGCTCGAGCGGACGCTGCGATACGCCGCCGCGCTGCGCGACGTCCCGGACCCCGTCGGCGCGGTGGAGCAGGTAATCCAGACGCTGGAGCTGACCGGACGGGAGGCGGTGCCGGTCGGCAGCCTATCCGGTGGCGAGCGGAAGCGAGCCTCGATCGCCGCCGAGTTGCTGGCCAGGCCGCCGCTGTTCTTCCTCGACGAGCCGACCTCCGGGCTGGACCCGGCGCGCGGCGCGGAGCTGATGCGGACGCTGCGCCGCCTGTGCGAAGCCGGCACCACGGTCGTGCTGACGACGCACAACCCGCTGGACGCGGAGGTCTGCGACAAGGTGGCGGTGCTGGCGGCCGGGGGTCACCTGGCGTTCTACGGCACGCCCGCCGCCGCCCGCGAGTACTTCGGCGCAGACTCGACCGTGGAGATCTACGAGCGGCTGGCCGGCCTCGGCGACCCCGCCAAGAACTGGTCCCGGCGCTTCTTCAACGGGCAGCAGAGCCAGTCGCTGCCGGGCGCTCCGCCCGACCCGGAGCTCGTCGGAGGGAGTACCCAGTTCGCGGCGGGCACGGCGACCCTCGCCCTGGAACCGCCCGGGCCCGCCGAACCGCAGGTGCCGGCGCCGCCCGGCCCTCCCGATGACGAGCTTGACCAGGCCGTGCCCGGGCGTGCGGTGCCGCGCCCGGTCCGGCAGTGGGCGCTGCTCACCCGGCGAAACGCCGACATCCTGACCCGCAGCAAGCTCACTGCCGCGATGCTCGCGGGCTCGCCGCTGTGCGTGCTGCTGATGTTCCTGGTGCTGTTCCGGCCGGGCGCGTTCGACCCCGCGCACCCGAGCCCGTCAGCGACCGTGCAGATCATCTTCTGGGTGGCCTTCGGCGGCTTCTTCTTCGGGCTGACATACGGCCTGCTCGCGATCTGCGCTGAATGGGGGGTGCTGCGCCGCGAGCGGTTCGCCGGGCTGGGGGCCGTATCGTACGTGCTCGCGAAGGTCTCGGTGCTCCTGCCGCTGCTCGCCGTCGT
>JAICUO010000359.1 GCA_025935815.1 Streptosporangiaceae bacterium | reverse complement strand
TCACGGACACAGGCCACTGATCCCAACCGTCGAGAGACGCTCCGGATCAGGACACCTCTCCCCGGCCTAAGGGGAAAGGCCAAGTGGCTACAGGGATACGGGCCTACTAGGGCACATGGACCTACCAGGGCACATGGACCTACCAGGGCACATGCGCCGCAGAGGCGCGGTCCCGATACGCCGTGGAGTGCCAAAGCTCTTACGAGAGAGGTGCCCGCAGCCCGCCCTGGTGAGGTCGGACAGGTGGAATGCCCTCGTTCAGACACCCCTGCCTGAACACGGCGTTCCCGGATCCGGCGCCCCAGCGCGCCACGGACGAAGGGAGGCATGCGATGGACTCTGATAGTCCGGGCCGAAGTATGGCCCTGCACAGTATGACGCTGCCTCGCAGCTTTTCCTTTCCCGTCCCTGGCACACGCTGACAGCTAGCCTCTCTCCGGCGCGACGCCCCCGGTAGGTCCGGGCAGGCCCGAACGCGGAGATACTGTGCCCGTGCCTGCGAAGCGCCCTCGCGCGTACATCCCGCGAGGGCAGCGACGCCCGCACACGCGTGTGCCCTAATCCCGCTTGAGTGTCAAGCGTGAAAGGGGTGTTTACTGTGACCGTCCTTGACGAGCCGCGCGCGCACGCCGGCGACATCCATGGCGCCTTCGGCACGATCCGGCTTGGCGACACCACCGCCCGCTCCTCGTTCTCGGCCCGGCTGAAGACGCTCCTGGCCGTCGTCGGCCCCGGCCTCATCGTCATGATCGGCGACAACGACGCCGGGGCGTTCTCCACCTACGGGCAGGCCGGGCAGGACTACGGCACCAAGCTGCTGTGGACCCTCCTGCTCCTGGTCCCCGTCATCTACGTGAACCAGGAGATGGTGCTGCGCCTGGGCGCCGTCACCGGCGCGGGCCACGCGCGGCTGATCCTGGCCAGGTTCGGCAACTTCTGGGGCGCCTTCGAGATCGGCGGCCTGTTCCTGCTCAACGCGCTGACGATCGTCACCGAGTTCATCGGCATCACGCTGGCGGCCGGCTACCTCGGCGTCCCGAAGCTCATCGCCGTCCTGCTCGCGGCGGCGGTGATCATCTCGACCGCGTTCACCGGCAGCTTCCGCCGGTTCGAGCGGGTCGCGATGACGCTGTGCGCCGGCTCGCTGCTGCTGCTGCCCTTGTACCTGCTGTCCCACCCGTCCGGGGCGCGGATGGCGGCCGGGTTCGCCGTGCCCGAGTTGCCCGGGACCGGCCCGGGCGGGATGGCCGCCGTAATGCTGCTGGTGATCGGCATCGTGGGCACCACCATCGCGCCGTGGCAGCTGTTCTTCCAGCAGTCCTACGTGATCGACAAGCGCATCACCCCGCGCTTCATCCGCTACGAGAAGGCCGACCTGTGGATCGGCATCGTGATCGTGGTCCTCGGCGCCGCCGCCATCATGGGCGCCGTCGCCGCCGCGGTCGCCGGGACCGGCCGGTACGGGCACTTCACCGACGCGGCCGGGATCTCCCACGCCATCGCCGCCCACTCGGGGCAGGTCGCCGGGGCGCTGTTCGCCATCGCGCTGCTGGATGCCTCCATCATCGGCGCGTTCGCCGTCTCGCTGGCCACCGCCTACGCGGTCAGCGACGTCACCGGCATGAACCACTCCCTGCACCGGGGCATCGGCCAGGCCAAGGGCTTCTACGCCCTGTACGCGGCGCTGATCGGCGGCGCGGCGGCCATCGTGTTGATCCCCCGCTCCCCGCTCGGCCTGATCACCGAGGGCGTGCAGATCCTGTGCGGGATGCTGCTGCCCGTGGCGACCGTGTTCCTGCTCCTGCTGTGCAACGACCGCAGCGTGCTCGGCCCGTGGGCCAACGGCCGCAAGACCAACGTGTTCACCAGCGCGGTCATCGCGCTGCTGATCATCTTGTCCGTGGTCTTGACCGCCTCGGTGCTGTTCCCCGGAATCACCGCCGCCCAGATCGAGATGATCATGGCCGGGTGCGCCCTCGCCGCCGCGGCAGCTGGCGCGGTCCTGCTCACCAGGAGTCATCGCCGCAACGCATCCGTGGTTCCCGCGCCAGTCATCCCCGGCAGCGCTGCGGAGAAGCTGGCCTGGCGGATGCCGCCGCTGGCCGACCTGCCCGCGCCCGTCATCTCCGGCGGTCGCAAGTGGGGCCTGATGGCGCTGCAGGCCTACCTGGCCCTGGCCATGGTCGGCGTCATCGTCAAGATCGTCTTCCTGGCCATCCACTGACGCCAGGACACGCCGGCCGGGCGCGCCCCGGCCGGGCGGCCTTCTACACGGCTATAGAAGTTCTTAGCGAAGTCGTTGCCGAACTGGGAGCCGGCGACCAGGGCATTTCAGATCAAGGACATGGACGTGCGTGACATCCTTTCCGCTATGGCAGAGGGTCGTCACCGTCAGGGCATGCCGGAAGCCGGCGGCATTCGCGCGAGCGGCACTCGCGCGGGCGGCATGCGCTCCGGCATCGTCAAGGTTCCCGAGGTCACTGCCTACTTCTGGATCGTCAAGCTGCTGACCACCGCCATGGGCGAGGCGGTCTCTGACTACCTGGTGAACGACGTCAACAAGTACCTCGGCGTCCTGCTCGGGTTCATCGTGTTCGCTGTCGCGATCTTCTTCCAGTTCCGCGGCAAGGCCTACAGCACCTGGCTGTACTGGACCGCCGTGTCGATGGTCGCCGTGTTCGGCACGATGTGCGCCGACGTGCTGCACGTGGTGCTGGGGCTGCCGTACACCGTGTCGTTCACCTTGTACGCGGTGCTGCTGGCGGCCACGTTCATCACCTGGTACCGCAGCGAGCGGACACTGGACATCCACACGATCACCACCCGCCGCCGCGAGGTCTTCTACTGGCTGGCGGTCATCTTCACCTTCGCGATGGGCACCGCGGTCGGCGACCTGACCGCGATCACGGTCCACCTCGGGTACCTGAGCTCGGCGCTGCTGTTCCTGGCCGCGATCTGCGTCCCGCTGATCGCCTGGCGGCTCGGCGTGAACCCGGTCGCCACCTTCTGGGTGGCCTACGTCCTGACCCGGCCGATCGGGGCGTCATTCGCGGACTACTTCGGCATGCCCAAGGCGATCAGCGGCCTCGGCCTCGGGCACGGCCCGGTCAGCGTCGCCTTGATCGTCGTCGTCGCCGCCTGCGTCTGGTTCCTGAAGGCCTCCGGCCAGGACGAGCAGCAGCCTTCCGCCGCGCGCTATGCGCCAACTCCCCCGGCCCCCCAGTACCGCTGACCCGCGGGCGCGATCGCGCGTCACCCTTTGGCCCCTCACCCCAAAACACCATTGGCTGCCGGGCGGGACATAGTTATGCTTTCCTGGAGCTTTCTAAGGGAGATAGCGCATGTCCCGGGAAGAATGGGGGCTAGTCCTCACATTCGTTTTGGCCTGCATATCGGCTGCTTTCTTCCTGGTCCTGAGGTTCGAGGGAAAGGGCCGCCCGTTCGGGCCGCGCAGCCGCCGCTGGGCGCTCGCCGTCGCCGGCGCCACCGGGGCCGTCTCCACCCTGGCCGCGCTTGGCCTGGCCGCGATCGGCCATTACATGCCCAGCGCGCTCGTCGGCCTGGGGATCGTCGCCCCCAGCACCCTGTGCCTGGACCGGATCCGCGACGACAAGGACGACCACCCCAGCCTGCTCGGCTCGGCGGCCACGCTATGGCTCGGCTGGCTGCTGCGCCAGGTCTCGGAGACCATGGCGCAGGACAAGGCGGAGTGGTGCGAGGACCGGGTCAATCCGGAATGGCTGGACGACGAGCTGATCCTGGCCGCGCATTCCTATCACGATTTCGTCCGCGAGCGGCTATCCCCCGATGAGTGCGAGCGTCATCACGTGCAGGTCATCGTGGCCGACGTCGAGGAGCGGCTGCATGTCGCGCGACTCATCGACTCCCACGCCCCGCGCGACGCGATCGCCGATGCGCTGCGATCCCCCCGGCTATCGGACCAGGCGTGGTATGGGCGAAACCTCGACGACCTGACCCGGCTCGGCAACCGGCTGCAGTTCGACGCGCGCCGCGACGTGCGGCACTTGCTGATGATCGCCTATAACGCCCGGCTGTACCGGCTGCGGCCCTACCACCCGCCGCGGTGGGCGGCCATCCCCCGCCCGCCGGCCATGGTAGCCACCCAGCGCGCCACGCCCGCCGAAGCGCGGGCGGCACCCGTTGGCTCCGCCCCCCGCGCGGCCACGCGGCGCGCCGCGTTCAGGGATGCGCAGGACTCAGATTGAGCTCAATGTTCGCGCCCAGAGCGCCGAGCACGCTGGACAAGGTGCGCAACGTCAGGTTCTCATCGCCGGACAGGATCTGGCTCACCCGGCCGGGCGACACGCCCATCGACTGGGCCAGGTCGGCCCGGGAAATCTTGTGCTCAGTCATGTACCAGGACACCTCGTCGACGACCGACCGCACGAGGTCGCGTCCGGGTGGCTCGGCTGATCTACGTGCCATGCCGTTCTCCCGCTTGAGCTAGGCGCCTGGCTACTAGCCACAGGTTAGCTCTACCTAAACGTTTAGGCAAGGCTAAACCCCGGCCGACCTCCGGCCCCGCCCCAGCGCTCCGCGCCTCTTGCTGTTATCCTCTGGCGTTCATGATCGTGGGTTGCCAGGCTCAGACGCTGAACTCGACGCCCTGGGCGAGCGGGAGCTCACCGGAGTAGTTGACGGTGGTGGTCGCGCGGCGCATGTAAGCGCGCCACGCGTCGGAGCCCGATTCCCGGCCGCCGCCGGTTTCTTTCTCGCCGCCGAACGCCCCGCCGACCTCCGCGCCCGACGTCCCGATGTTCACGTTGACGATGCCGCAATCGGATCCGGCCGCCGAGGTGAAGATCTCCGCCTCGGCCTGGTCGCGGGTGAAGATGGCCGATGACAGGCCCTGGGCGACGCCGTTGTTGATGGCGATCGCGTCCTCCAGCGACTGGTAGGGCAGCAGGTACAGGATCGGCGCGAAGGTCTCTTCCCTGACGATCGCCGTCTGCCCGGGCAGGCGCACCAGCGCCGGCTCGGCGTAGAACGCGCCGGGGGCCTCCTCGGCCAGGCGCCGCCCCCCGCCTGCGATGACGGCGCCGCCCTGGGATCGCGCGGCGTCGAGCGCGTCCTGCATGGACTTGAACGCCCGGTCGTGGATCAGCGGCCCGACCAGCGTCTCGGCCGCGAGCGGGCTGCCGACGGGCAGCCGCTGGTACGCCCCGGCGATCCGCCCGGCTAGCTCGTCGATCACCGACTCGTGCGCGATGACGCGGCGCAGCGTGGTGCAGCGCTGCCCGGCGGTCCCGGCCGCCGCGAACACGATCCCGCGCACCGCGAGGTCCAGGTCCGCCGACGGCGCGACGATCGCCGCGTTGTTGCCGCCCAGCTCCAGCAGGCTCCGGCCAAAGCGGGCGGCGACCCGCGGGCCGACCGACCGGCCCATCCGGGTCGAGCCGGTGGCGCTGACCAGCGCGACCCCCCGGTGATCGGCCAGCGCCAGGCCGACGTCGGCGCCGCCGAGGATGACCTGGCTAAGGTACTCGGGCGCGCCGAGCTCCCGGCTGGCCTCCTCCAGCAAGGCGGCGCAGGCCAGGGCGGTCAGCGGGGCCGCTTCGGACGGCTTCCAGATGACGGGATCACCGCACGCCAGCGCGATCGCGGTGTTCCACGACCAGACCGCGACCGGGAAGTTGAACGCGGTGATCACCCCGACGACGCCGAGCGGGTGCCAGGTCTCGGCCAGGCGGTGGCCGGGGCGCTCTGACGGCATCGTGCGGCCGTAGAGCTGGCGCGACAGGCCGACGGCGAAGTCGCAGATGTCGATCATCTCCTGGACCTCGCCCCGGGCCTCGGCGGTGATCTTGCCGACCTCCACGCTGACCAGCGTCGCCAGGTCGCCGGCGTGCCGCGCCAGGAGCTCACCGAGCCGCCGCACCAGCGCCCCGCGCAACGGCGCCGGGGTGAGCCGCCAGGTGCGGAACGCGGCCTGCGCGCGGGTGACTGCGGCGTCCACGTCGGCGGCGGCGGCCCAGCTGACGCCCGCGACCGGTTCGCCATTGACCGGAGAGGTCACCGCGCGCGGGCCGGCCAGCTGCCGCGGGCTTACGCCGCAGCGGATGGCGGCCTCGCGGGCCAGGCTCGTTAGCTCGGCCTGCGTTGGCAGGGTCATCGGCGGGGTCATCGGCGGGGTCATGAGCGTGTCCTCCTCAGACGATGGCCTGCTCTGGCCGCGGCCCGGTGGTGGCGAACCGCCGCGCGTCCAGGCCGGTGATGTCGGTGAACGGCTGCCGCTCAAGGTACAGATCGCGGACGACCTCACCAAGCGCCGGGCTCATCAAGAACCCGTGGCCGGAAAAGCCGGTCGCGTAGATGAACCGGTCGATGCCGTCGGCGACGCCGATGAGCCCGTTGTGGTCCGGGGTCACCTCGTAAAGTCCCGCCCAGCCGGCGGCGATGCCCACCGTGGCCAGGGCCGGGGCGCGCCGCTCGATGGCCGCGCCCAGCCGGGGCAGCCAGGCGTCGTCGCGGCCCAGCTTGAAGCCGGGCGTTTCGTCCGGGTCAGACATGCCGAGCAGGATGCCCGGCCCCTCCCGGTGAAAGTAGAAGGTGGTACCGAAGTCGATGGTGAACGGCATGGCGTCCGGCAGGTCGCCGGCCAGCGGCCCCTTCAGGGGCTCGGTGACCAGGATCTGCCGGCGCAGCGGGGTGACCGGCAAGTCCACTCCGGCCCACTGCGCCACGCGGGCCGACCAGGCCCCCGCCGCGCAGATGACCACGGGCGTCTGGATGGGGCCGGCGTCCGTCGTGACCGCCGTGATCTGGCGGCCTTCGGCCATGATCCCGGTGGCGGCCCGGCGCGGGATGAGCCGCGCGCCGAGCCGGCGGGCGGCGGTGGCGTAGCCGAGGACGACCGACTCCGGGGAGCAGTACCCGCCCGACGGCGAGTAGGCGCCGGCCAGCAGGCCCTCGGTCGCGATCAGCGGCGACATCCGCCGCGCCTCGGCGACCGCCAGCATCCGGCTCTCCACGCCCAGGCCGCGCAGCAGCCGGGTGCTTCCTTCGAAGTCGGCGACGTCACGCGGGTTGTCGAGCAGGAACAGGTATCCGGGCTGGCGCAGGTCGATGTCCTGGCCCAGCCGCTGCGCGAAGTGCTCGAACGCCTCCAGGCTGCGGACGGCCAGTTCGATGTTCACCCGGTCGGAGAACTGGGCCCGCACTCCCCCGGCCGCCTTCGATGTCGACCCGCCGCCCAGTGGCCCGGAATCGATGAGCACCACGTCCGGCACCCCGGCCGCAGCCAGCTCATAGGCGGCGGCCACCCCGATCGCCCCGCCCCCGATCACCACCACGGACGCGCGCTCCTGCATCCCCCCATGCTCGCACAGTCCTTAACCTTGGCCTTCGACAGGAAACTGCCGCGCACAGTCGACCAGTGACGTTAGCGGCCTAGCGCTTACGCGCCTCTTGCTGTTATCAGATGGCTAGCCGGTCACCGGCCGGGGGTCAGCGAGAGCACCATGGCTCGCCCGCCCGCGGGCACCCCATCCTCGGGGACCACGAGCAGGACGTCGGCGGCCGCCACGCCGCGCAGCATCGCGGGACCCTCGAACGGCAGCGGCACCGCGCGGGTGTCTTCCACCATGGCTGGCAGGAGCCGGGTGTCGGGCGGGTGCCCTTCGATGGCTTCATCGACGACCAGGGTCCGGGTCACCGGGCGGGGATGGCCGCCGAGCCGGTGCAGCAACGGCTGGGCGAGGGTCACCAGGCCGGCGATCGCGGCGAGCGGGTTGCCGGGCAGTCCCACCAGCCAGCGCCGCGACCCGCTGTCCAGCCGCTCTTCCCCGGGCTGGCGACTGCCCGGGTACCCGGCCGGCCCGAGCTCGGCGAGCAGCATCGGATGGCCCGGGCGCACCGCGACCGAGTCGACGATCAGCCGCGCGCCTGCCTCGTGCAGCGCGCCGTGCAGCAGGTCGGTGGGGCCGACCGAGGTGCTGCCCGTGGTGATGATGACATCTGCCGGGCACTCACGGATCTCCTGGAACAGCGGCTCGTGCTGGTCGCTGAGCAGGCACCAT
>JAICUO010000271.1 GCA_025935815.1 Streptosporangiaceae bacterium | reverse complement strand
CGTTGGCGGACATCGTCGCGGATGCCACGCCGGCAATCGCCTGGGCAATCGTGGCGGACGCGACCGCCGCCGAACCACCGTGCCGGTTGCGGTCGCGCCGGTTGCGCCGCCCGCCCTGGCCCGCCTGCCCCGCGCCGCCTTCCCCGCCGGGCCCGGCCTGACCGCCGGAGGCGGTGCCGCTGCCGCCTGAGGCACTACCGCTGCCGCCCGCGGCACTACCGCTGCCGCCCGCGGCGGTGCCGTTGCCGCCGGCGGTGTGCCCGTTGCCCGAGCGGCTACGAGGGTGGCCCTCGTGCTCGGACCCGCCTCGGTCAGCCCCGCCGCCGCGACGGGAGGAGTGCTGGCCCGGCTCGGTCGGCTCCAAGTGCACGAGCACGCCGCGGCCGTTGCAGCAGTCACAGACCTCGGAGAACGCCTCGAGCAGGCCGGCGCCGACCCGCTTGCGGGTCATCTGCACCAGGCCCAGCGAGGTTACCTCGGCGACCTGGTGCTTGGTCCGGTCCCTGGCCAGGCACTCCAGCAGCCGGCGCAAGATCAGCTCCCGGTTGGACTCCAGGACAATGTCGATGAAGTCGATGACAACGATGCCGCCGACGTCGCGCAGCCGGAGTTGCCGGACGATCTCCTCGGCCGCCTCCAGGTTGTTGCGGGTGACGGTCTCCTCGAGGTTCCCGCCCTGGCCGGTGAACTTGCCGGTGTTGACGTCGATGACCGTCATCGCCTCAGTGCGGTCGATGATGAGCGAGCCGCCGCTTGGCAGCCACACCTTCCGCTCCAGTGCCTTGGTGAGCTGCTCGTCGATCCGGTAGGCGGCGAACACGTCATCGCCGGCGGCGATGGGCCGCCCCTTCTCGGCGGCCTCCGCCTCCGGTCCCCACCGGACCAGCCGCTCCGCGAGGTGCGGCGCAACGTACTTGACGTACTCGTCGATGACCTCCCAGCCGATGTCGCCGGAGACGATCAGCTGGCTGAAGTCCTCGTTGAACACGTCGCGCACGACGCGGATGGTCAGGTCGGGCTCACCGTAGAGCAGGGCCGGCGCCGTGGCGGTCTTGGCCTTCTTCTCGATGCTCTCCCATTGCGCGGCCAGCCGCGTCACGTCGCGCTCGAGCTCGGCCTCGGCCGCGCCCTCGGCGGCGGTGCGGACGATGACCCCGGCGTTGTCCGGCGTCACCTTCTTCAGGATGTGCTTGAGCCGGTTGCGCTCGGTGTCGGGCAGCTTGCGGCTGATCCCGGTCATCGACGCGCCCGGCACGTACACCAGGTAGCGGCCCGGCAGGCTGACCTGGCTGGTCAGCCGGGCGCCCTTGTGGCCGACAGGATCCTTGGTGACCTGCACGATCACCGCCTGGCCGGGCTTGAGCGCCGACTCGATCCGCTTGGGCTGCCCTTCCAGGCCGCTGGCGTCGAAGTTGACTTCGCCCGCGTACAGCACCGCGTTGCGGCCCTTGCCGATGTCGACGAACGCCGCCTCCATCGACGGCAGCACGTTCTGCACCTTGCCCAGGTACACGTTGCCCACGTAGGACTGGTGCGTGGTCCGGTTCACGTAGTGCTCGACGAGGACGCCGTCCTCCAGCACCGCGATCTGGGTCCGCTCGCCGCGCTGGCGGACCACCATGGTCCGCTCGACAGACTCCCGGCGGGCCAGGAACTCCGACTCGGTGACAACCGGCGGCCGGCGGCGGCCGGACTCGCGGCCCTCGCGGCGCCGCTGCTTCTTGGCCTCCAGCCGGGTGGACCCCTTGATCGCGCGGACGTCATCAGCCGGGTTGTGCGCCTCGCGCACGTGCACGACGGTGTCCGGCGGGTCGTCCGGCGCGGTGACGTCGGCATCGGCCGATCCGCGGCGCCGCTTGCGCCGCCGCCTGCGACTGGTGGCGCTCCCGTCGTTCAGGTCGCCCTCGTCGCCGTCGTCGGCCAGCGAGTCGTCGGCGTCCGCCGCGTCGGCCTCAGTCGCGTCGGCATCGGCCTCGCCCTGGTCGGCGGGGCTGCTCACCTCCGCGCGGGTGCGGGTGCGGGTGTTGCGGCGGCGACGGCGGCGCCCAGGGCCCTCATCGGCGTCGTCAGCGCCTGCATCCGCGGCCGGGGGTGCGTCGCCGGCGGTGTCCGCCGCGGCGCCAGTGTCCTCATGGGCCGGGGGCTCCGTCACGCGCTCGCGGTCACGGGTGGTGCTGCGGCCGCCCCGGGTGCCCCGGGCGGGCCGGCGGGCCGGCGTCCGGGAGGCCGCAGGCGCGGGCTCGGCGTCCTCGTCATCCGCGTCGGCGGCACCCGATCCGTTGCCAGCTGAGCTCGCGCCGGAGGCGGCGCTGGTCCGTCCCCCGCCGTAGGCGGGTGCGGCCTGCGGCGGCTGGAACAGCACCTGGGGAGCCTGGAACAGCACAGCGGGAACCGCGGCCGGTACCGTCGCAGGCTCCGCCTGGCGATCTACCGCCCCGCCGCTGCTGGCTGTGCCATTTCCTCCGTGCTCAGCGCCGTCGTTGTCATCAGTTCCGTTGTTGGTCAGCTCGCTGTCGAGCATTCGGGCAATCTCCAGTCAGGCTTCCGGGCGCGGCGACGCTGTGCGATCTACGGGCAAAGCCGCCCTGCTCGCACAACCAGCGCCGCGCGCGCCGCGCGGAAGCTCGTAGTGTTCGATCACCTGGGCCGAGAGTACGGCTGCCGTGCGGGAAGCGGGCACGCACGGGGCCGTTCGCAGGGCACCCAGGCTTGGTTGGATTCCTTGTCTCGGGGGTGGTCATGGCATGGCCACCCCGGATTCGCTGATAGACCCCTGAGCCACCCGCGTCATGAGCGGTGAGGCGTCCTGGGCCAGGCCTGAAAATTCGCGTAGCGCGGTAAGCACGTCGTCCGGGCGGACCGCCGGGACGACGTGCTTCACGATCATCCGCAGCGCGGTTGCCCGGGACCGGGCCGCGTCATCGTCAACATCGATCGAGACGACGGCTGTCCGGGCGTCCATGCGCCGCAAGCCCTTGCTAGTGAGCCGCTCCACCGGGGCGTGCTCAAGGGCAAGGAACGCTTCTACTGCCGGGGCTACCGCCTGCGGCGGCAAGCCCGGAAGGGTCACTAGCCACTCAGACGCGGTGAGCTGGCTGGTCGGCAGCCCACCCTCACGCTCAGTGACGTCGATCACTTCTATCCCATCCGGCAGCGCTGCGTTCAGCTGCTCCCGCACCGCTTCCGCGTCGCTCCGGCTGCTCAGCCCGAGGCTGAGGTACTCAGCCTCGCTGGCGACTCCGGTCGGTGCGCCTCCCGCGTAGGAGATCTTCGGATGCGGATTGAACCCGGACGAGTAAGCGATGGGCAACCCTGCCCGCCGCACTCCCCGCTCGAAGGCTCGCGCCACATCCAGGTGGCTAGCAAAACGCATTTTTCCCCGCTTAGCATACCGGACCACCAGCTGCTGAACGGGAGGCGCAGCCTGTGGCGTGCTCGGCCTTGGCTTCGCCACACCTATCTCCCGTTCACTGACAGCACCGGCAGCATGCGCTCCGGGTTAATACGTTCTCCCGTTGGCCCTGTTTGTATCTCTGTACCCATTGCAGAGCACACGCCACACTCGTAGCAAGGGGTCCAGCGGCAGTCCTCGACTTCGCCCGCCCCATCGGGGGCGACCGCCGACTGCCAGTCCTGCCAGAGCCAGTCACGGTCTAGCCCGGAGTCCAGGTGGTCCCACGGCAATACCTCGCCGTAGTCACGCTCTCGCGTAGTGTACCAAGCCAGGTCCACTGACCAGTCGGCCAGCGCCAGTTCGCAGGCGCGCGTCCAGCGGGGATAAGAGAAGTACTCGCTCCACCCGTCGAAGCGGGCCCCGTCGCGCCACGCGGCCAAGATGATCGCGCCGACGCGCCGGTCACCGCGCGACAGCAGGCCCTCCACCAGCGATGGCTCGCCCTCGTGATACCGGTACCCGATCGACTTGCCGCAGGCCCGGTCGGCGCGCAGCGCGCCGCCGAGCGCCTTCAGCCGGGCGTCCACCACCTCGGGCGCGCACTGCGCCGCCCACTGGAAGGGCGTGTGCGGCTTGGGCACGAACCCGCCGATGGACACCGTGCACCGGATGTCCCGGCGGCCGGTCGCCGAGCGCCCCGACTCGATGACCCGGCGGGCCAGCCCGGCGATCGCGAGCACGTCCTCGTCGGCCTCCGTCGGCAGCCCGCACATGAAGTAGAGCTTGACCTGCCGCCAGCCGGAGGAGTACGCGGTCGTCACGGTGCGGATCAGGTCATCCTCAGTCACCATCTTGTTGATGACCTTGCGCATCCGCTCCGAGCCGCCCTCCGGCGCGAACGTCAGCCCCGACCGCCGCCCGTTGCGGGACAACTCGTCGGCCAGCGTCACGTTGAACGCGTCAACCCGCGTCGAGGGCAGGGACAGCCCGGTGTTGGTGCCCTCGTAGCAGTCGGCCAGGTCGACCGCGATCTCGTTGATCTCGCTGTGGTCGGCGCTGGACAGCGAGAGCAGCCCCACCTCGGGGAACCCGGTGGCGGCGACCCCGGCGGCCACCATCGAGCCGACGGTGGTGATGGACCGCTCGCGCACCGGCCGGGTGATCATCCCCGCCTGGCAGAACCGGCAGCCCCGGGTGCAGCCACGGAAGATCTCCACGCTGAAGCGCTCGTGCACCGTCTCGGCCACCGGCACCACCGGCGCCTTCGGGTACGGCCAGGCGTCCAAGTCCAGCAGCGTGTGCTTGCTGACCGAGCGGGGCACGCCGGGGCGGTTCGGCGCCACGGCGCCGATCCGGCCGTCCGGCAGGTACGACACGTCATAGAACCGCGGCACGTACACCACGCCGGTCGCGGCCAGCGATTCCAGCAGCCCGTCGCGCCCGCCGGGGCAGCCGTCCCGCTTCCACCCCCGCACTAGCGACGTAACCAGCAGCACCGCCTCCTCGCCGTCTCCGAGCACGACCGCGTCGAGGAAGTCCGCCAGCGGCTCGGGGTTGAACGCCGCGTGCCCGCCGCCGATGACTACCGGGTCGCCGATCGTCCGCGTTTCGGCCAGCAACGGGATCCCGGCCAGGTCCAGCGTCGTGAGCAGGTTCGTGTAGCCGAGCTCGGTCGAGAAGCTCACGCCGAGCAGGTCGAACGCGCCCACTGGCCGGTGGGAGTCCACGGTGAACTGCGGCACCCCGGACGTGCGCATCAGCGCCTCAAGGTCGGGCCACACGCTGTAGGTTCGCTCGGCGAGCACTCCCTCCTGCTCGTTCAGCACCTCGTAGAGGATCGCCAGTCCCTGGTTGGGCAGCCCGACCTCGTAGGCGTCCGGGTAAAGCAGCGCCCAGCGGACGTCAGCGGCATCCCAGTCCTTGACGACGGAGTTGACCTCACCGCCGACGTACTGGACCGGCTTGCGGACCAGCGGGAGCAGGGGCTCAAGCTGAGGGTAGACGGACTCGACGGGCATTTCATCAGGTTACTTGGAGTTGGGCGCAGCGCTGATCACAGGAACACCGAGTGGTGCCTTCGCACGCTTTGCAGGAGGCCGATCGCGATCATGTCGGCGAAGATCGCCGAGCCGCCGTAGGAGACGAACGGCAGCGGCAGGCCGGTGATCGGCATCAGCCCGATCGTCATTCCGATGTTGACGAACGACTGGAACGTGAACCACACGGCCACGCCCGACGCGACCAGCATCCCGAAGAGGTCATCGGCCACCGCCGCCACCCGGATCGCCCGGATGATCAAGATCGCCAGCAGGCCGATGATGGCGGCGCACCCGACGAAGCCGAGCTCCTCGCCGGCCACGGTGAAGATGAAGTCGGTCTGCTGCGAGGGGACGAAGTTGTTGCCGGTGAACGTCCCGTGGAACAACCCCACGCCGAACATCCCGCCCGACCCCACCGCGGTCTTGGCCTGCAGCAGGTTGTAGCCGGCCCCGGTCAGGTCATGCTGCGGGTGCAGGAACGCCGTCAGCCGGGACGCCTGGTAGCCCTTCATCAGGTGCAGGTTGGCGATGGTGTAGATGCCGATCGCCACCGCGCAGACCAGCCCGGCCAGCCAGTACCAGCGCAGCCCGGATACCACGACCAATCCGGCCAAGACGATGACCAGCACGAGGGTGACGCCCAGCGCCGGCTCGGTGGCCACCAGCGCCATCAGCGGCACCGCGGCCAGGGCGGCCAGCGCCGCCCTCCCGATGCCTGGCCGCTCGGGACCGGAGCGGCCGACCCCGCGCCGGTAGGACAACATCAGCGCGGTGGTCAAGACGACCGCCAGCTTGGCGAACTCCGACGGCTCGACCTGGAAGCCGCCGGGCAGCGCGATCCACGCCTTGGCGCCGTTGACCGTCGTCCCGGCCGGGGTGAGCACCGCCAGCAGCAACAGCAGCGACAGCACGTACAGCAACGGCGTGGCGGCCCGGTAGCGCCGGTAGTCAATGAACGCGGTGATGAACATCAAGGCCACGCCGATGAACGCGTTCAGCACCTGCTTCTTCAGGTACATGCGCGGGTCGAGGCCGGCCTGCTCCAGCGCCGGCGCGGTCGCCGACCAGATGAGCAGCGTCCCGATCACGGTCAGCGCGACCGCCACCACGATCAGCAGCCAGTCGAGCTGTCGCAGCCCTTTCTTGGCGACCACCCGCATGACGATCGCCGACCGCGTCGGCCGGTACCGGCCGACGACCATCCCGGTCACGGGGTCACCGCCGGCAGGTGCGCGGGGGGCAGGCCACCGGGCAGTGCGGCCTTCTTGCCCTCCAGGCCGAAGATCCCGTCCCAGATCTGCCGGACGGCCGGGGCGGCGCCCGCCGCGCCGTACCCGGCGCCGGGCAGCATCACCAGGACCACGTACTTCGGGTGCTGGCAGGGCGCGAACGAGGCGAACACCGACGTCGCGTTGTTGCCGAAAGACTGCGCGGTACCGGTCTTGCCGGCCACGCACACCTTGTTCAGCGGGAACCCGGCGAACGCCCCGGCCGCGGTCCCGGACGTCACCACGCCGGCCAGCGCGTCCCGGATGTAGGACAAGGTGCGCTTCGACGCCGGGACGTGCGCGAGCACCGGCGGGTTGATCAGCCGGTCGACGTGCCCCGACGCCGAGACAAGCGCCTTCCCGATCCGCGGGCTGTACAGCGTCCCGCCGTTGGCCAGCGCCGCGTAGGCGTTGGCGAGCTGCAGCGGGGTCACGGTGATGTACCCCTGCCCGATCGCGGCGATGGCCGCCTGGCCCGGCTCCCAGGTGTAGCCGCTCCGGCAGTCCTGGTACTCGATCTGCTCGACGTAGGAGCCGTTGGCCTTGCCGTACTTGCACCAGTTCTGCCCGGTGTGCGCGTTGTCCTTCCACAGCCAGTACAGCCACTGCCGCGTCGGGATCGTCCCCGTCGACTCGGCCGGCAGGTCAATGCCCGTCGGCTTGCCGAACCCCCAGGCCAGCTCCTGCCGCTGCATGGTCTGCACGGGGGCCTTGGGGTCGGCCCGGAAGTCAGCGGGCACGTTGTCGCGCTGCCACATCTGGTAGCCCAGCTGGTAGTAGACGGTGTCGCACGACTGGACCAGCGCGTCGTGGAACGTGATGCTGCCGATGCTCGGCTGGCCGTCGTTGGCGTAGGAGTGCCCGTTGATGGAGAACGTCGCCGGGCAGTCATACAGCCCGTTGAGGCTGTAGCCGTTCGCGACCGCCGCGGCGGTCGTGACGATCTTGAACGTCGATCCGGGCGCGTACTGGCCCTGGACATCCCGGTTGATGACCGGCTCGCCGGAGGACGTGCCGAACAGGTACTTGAACTCCTGGTCGGAGATGCCGTCGGTCCAGATGCTGGGGTTGTAGGACGGCAGGCTGGCCATCGCCACGATCCGGCCGTCCGTCGTCTCCACGACCGCCGCGCCCTGGTTGACGTTGTGCCCGGCGGCCCGCGCCTTGGTGATCGCCGCCGACAGCGCGTTCTGCGCGACGGCCTGCACGTTGGCGTCCAGGCTGGTGACCAGCTCATCGCCGGTCTTCGGCGTGACCTGGGAGATAGTGCCGGTCACGTTGCCCCCGGCGTTGACCGACACCGTGTCCAGCCCGGGGGTGCCGCGCAGCCCCTGGTCGTACTGGGCCTCCAGCCCGGCCTGCCCGACCAGGTCGACCCCGGAGAATCCGGTGACCACGAGGTGGCGCTGCTTGATCTCCTCGGGCGTGATCGGCTGCAGGTACCCGAGCACCTGCGCCGGGTTGGCCCCGGCCGGCGCGGGATACTGCACGACCGGCTGGACCTGCGCGGTGACGCCGGGGTAGTCGGCGGGCTGCTCCATGATCTGCAGCGCCACCTGGTCGCCGACCTTCTGGGCGACTGGTATCGGCTGGTAGGGCGACCCGGCCCAGCAGGGCGGCTTGACGCCCCGGACGCACAGGCGGGACTTGGCGGCCAGCAGGTTGTAGGACATGCCGAGCAGCCGGGCGAGCCGGTGCAGCACCGCCCGGCCGCCGTCGGGCTGCTTGGACAGGTCCATCATGTTCACCGAGACGACCAGCGACGTCTGGTTCGTCACCAGCTTGCGGCCGGTGTCGTCGACGATCTGGCCGCGGACGGCGGGGACCACGACGGAGCGCGTCTGGTTGGCCATCGCGAGCGTCTTGAACGAGGTCCCGTTCATCACCTGCAGGTACCACAGCCGCCCGCCGAGGGTGGCCAGCATCACGGCCACGATCATGTAGAGCACGACCAGCCGCCGGCGCGAGACCGGGATCATCGGCGTCCTCCTATCCGCGTCCTGCCCGACCCGAGGGGCTTGGTCCCCATGCCGTGGGCTCGCGAGCCGGAGCGCCACCGCCCTGACCCGCGGCGCAGCCCCGATCCGCGTCCTAGCCAGCCCCGCCCCGGCGTCTTGGCCTGCCACACGATGCGGGCCGGCTTACGCTCCAGCCACCCGCGCCCCGGCGACTTGCGCCGCGCGGGAGCAACCGGCTTGGCCGGGCGGATCCAGCCCTTGCCCGGGGATGAGCGGTGCTCCGGGGTTCCGGAAGACCACGAGGCGGACTTCCCCCAACGAGCCGGGGCGCCTGCCCCGCGGGCCCGTATCCACCCCTCGCGGGGAGAGGCGGATGTGCGGCCGGGGCTGCTCCTCCTGGGTTGCTTATCCGGCTGGAGCCAGCCCTTGCCGGGGGCGCGGGATAGCCCGCGTACTCCGTTGGGCCGCCCGGCGAGCAGGCGGACGCCGGTCCCGCCCGAGGTGAGCGGGCCGGCCGGGTTCTTTGCGCGGGCGCGCAGCCAGTCGCGGCGCGGCTTGCGGCTATCGGGACCCGCGAACAGGGAGGGGCCGAGCGCGCCGCTGAAGCCCCCGCGTACTCCGTACGGCAGCCCGTTGCCCAGGACCTTGTTTCCGAGGACGCTACCTCCGACGGAGCCGTCGCGGCTTCCCGAGCCGAAGGCCACCCGGACGGGCCGGACGGAGTACCTCACCTGCCCCGGGCTGGCCTTCTGCCAGCCGCCGCCACTGCCCTGCAACCACCCGGCGCCCCGTGGAAGGTGCGAGCTGGCGGGTGCGCGGCGTTTCGCCGGGGATAGGGACGGGCTGGACTGGCCTGCGAGCCTTAGCCTGGGGGACGGCGGGACCGGGGCGCGCAGCGGGGCCGGGCGGGTGTCGGCGAAGGACAGGCGCGGCACCGCGGTGGCCTTGCCGGCCAGGATCCCGCCGCCCGCGCCGGCCGCGCGGACGACGGCGCGGCCGGGCGGGGCCTGCCTGGGCTCGCTGGCGCCGAGCACGGCGCTGGCCGGCTCGGCCGCGCCCATGGCCGCGGCGACCAGCCACACGACGAGCGGGCTGAACAGGACGTCGTAAATGACCGCGGACGGCAGCACGTGGGCGATCGCGGGGCCGGTCATCCGCGGGTCGCTGAGCATCAGGCCCAGGCCGCCCCGCAGCGCCTCGGCGAGGCCGACGCCGGCCACCATGACCGGCAGGGACGCGAGGACCGGGAGGCCGGGATCGCGGGTGTCCGGGGTGCCGCGCTTTCCCTCGGGCCCGACGCGAGACAGTTGCAGGGCGAGCGCGCCGCAGGCGTATCCGGCGGCGCAGAACACGAAGGCGGTCTCGCCCGCGAGGTTGCTGACCGGGGGCGCGAGGTCCAGCGCGAGGCCGCCGACGAACCCGGCCAGCATGCCCGGCACCGGGCCGCCGGTCACCGCGAGCGCGGCCACCACGAGGAGCACCAGGTCGGGGGCGGCGTCGCCGGGCAGGGGCAGCCGGTTGACGAGCGTGACCTGCGCGAGGACGGCGAGAATCAGGAACGCAGGGGGGACGAGCGCGCGGCGCAGTATCCGCATCGTCAGTGCCCGCCCAGCACCGAGTCGCGCGGGTCGACGCGCGGCGG
>JAICUO010000623.1 GCA_025935815.1 Streptosporangiaceae bacterium | reverse complement strand
TCCCCGGCCCGTACTTCATGGGATCGCCCTCATCGCTCAGCCTGGGGCCGTCCGTGCGGTTCATCGCCGGAACCCACAACGTGGCGTCCAAGCTCGCCAAGTCGCTCAGTGGCCGCCGGCCGGCCAGCGCGCCGCGGGTGCCCGCGGCCCCGCAGCCGGCCCGCGACGGCGTGACCGCCTAATGGGGCGGCGCGGCGCGGCCAGCCGGTAAGCGCGACCAGGGCCCGCCAGCCTCCGCAGGCTGGCGGGCCTCCGGGTTGGCCCGGATGGCGCTCCGGACGATGCTCCGGATGGCGCTCCGCGTGTCCGGGTGAGGAGTTCAAGGCGCCTCCGTATAGGCTCCTATACCGAGGCTAAGACGCGTATAAGAGCTAAGGAGCCGGTGGTGGCGTCCATTGAAGCAGTTCTGGCCAGGCAGATCCTGGACTCGCGGGGCAACCCGACTGTCGAGGTGGAGGTCGTCCTCGACGACGGCTCGCATGGCCGGGCAGGCGTGCCGAGCGGTGCGTCCACCGGTGCCTTCGAGGCGGTGGAGCTTCGCGACGGGGGCAGCGAATACGGCGGCAAGGGAGTGACCCGCGCCGTCGACGGGCTCAGCGATGACGAGTTCCTGGACGCCATCTTGGGTCATGAGGCCGATGACCAGCGGCTGGTCGACCAGGCGCTCATCGACCTGGATGGCACGCCCGGCAAGTCGCGGCTCGGCGCGAACGCGATCATCGGCGTGTCGATGGCGGTGGCGCGCGCGGCCGCCGACTCGGCGAACCTCCAGCTCTTCCGCTACCTCGGCGGCCCCAACGCGCACCTGCTGCCGGTCCCGATGATGAACATCCTCAACGGCGGGGCGCACGCCGACAACAACGTGGACATCCAGGAGTTCATGATCGCGCCGATCGGCGCGGCGACGTTCTCCGAGGCGCTGCGCTGGGGCACGGAGACCTACCACGCGCTGAAGTCGGTGCTCAAGCAGCGCGGGCTGTCCACTGGCGTCGGCGACGAGGGTGGCTTCGCCCCTGACCTGGAGCACAACCAGGCGGCGCTGGACCTCATCGTGGAGGCGATCGGGAAGGCCGGGTTCACCCCGGGCCGGGACATCGCGCTCGCGCTGGACGTCGCGGCGACCGAGCTGTACTCCGACGGCGCCTACCTTTTCGAGGGCCGCAAGCTCAACTCGGCGGAGCTGTCGGCCACGTACCGTCAGTGGATCGACGCCTACCCGCTGGTGTCCGTCGAGGACCCGCTGGCGGAGGAGGACTGGGCCGGCTGGCAGCAGCTCACCGCCGAGACGGGCGCCCTCGCGCAGGTCGTGGGCGATGACCTGTTCGTCACCAATCCCGAGCGGCTGCGCCGCGGCATCGGCGAGAAGTCCGCCAACGCCCTGCTGGTCAAGGTCAACCAGATTGGCACCGTCACCGAGACCCTGGACGCGGTCAGCCTCGCCCAGCGGGCCGGCTTCGCCTGCATGATCAGCCACCGCTCCGGGGAGACCGACGACACCTTCATCGCCGACTTGTCGGTGGCGACCAACGCCGGCCAGCTCAAGACGGGTGCCCCGGCCCGCGGCGAGCGGGTCGCCAAGTACAACCAGCTGCTGCGCATCGAGGAGCACCTGGGCGACGCGGCGAGCTACGCCGGCGCGTCGGCGTTCCCGAGGTTCTCCGCCGGCTGACGTGGGGGCTAACCAGACGCCAGCGCAGGCCGCCGCGGTCGCGGCGGCCTCGCGGTCGACCCGGCTGACCGGCCGGGCGGCCCTGCTCGCGGTGGTGATCTGCGCCATCGCGCTCAGCCTGGCCTACCCGGTGCGGGAGTACATCGCCCAGCGGCAGCAGATCGACCAGCTGCTCGCCCACCGCGCGATGACGTCGGCGCAGGTCAAGGCGCTTCAGGATCAGGCCACGGCGCTGGGCCAGGCGTCCTACATCGAGCAGCAGGCCCGTGATCAGCTGCACATGTGCTTCTCCTACGAGAAGTGCTACCAGGTCATCGCCGGCCCGGCGCCCGCCGCGCCAGCGCGGGCCAAGCCGGCCGCCAGCCCCTGGTACTCGCGGCTGTGGCAGTCGGTGCAGCGGGCCAACCAGGAGTCGCCGCAGTGATCGACCCAGCCGAGGTCGCCGTCATCCGCCAGCAACTCGGCCGGGAAAGGCGGGGCCTGCGGGCGGTGGCGCACCGGGGCCATTGCGGGCGGGCGGAGGTTGTCGAGACCGCGCCCCGGCTCCCGGACGGCACCCCGTTCCCGACCCTGTACTACCTGACCTGCCCGCGCGCGGCCGCCGCGATCAGCGGCCTGGAAGCCGCCGGCCTGATGCGGGAGATGACCGGGCGGCTCGCCAATGACGCGGCCGACCGCGTCGAGTACCAGCGCGCGCACCAGGACTACCTGGCCCGGCGGGACGCCGCCGCGGCCGCCGCTTGCCAAGCCCCGCTCCCGCCGGGGACGCAGAGCGCCGGCGGCATGCCCGACCGCGTCAAGTGCCTGCACGCCCTGGTGGCGCACGAGCTCGCCGTGCCCGGCGCGAACGCGTTCGGCCGTGCGGCCCTCACCGCGGCGGGACAATGGTGGTCCCGCGGTCCTTGCGTGATAGCGGATGACGGAGCGCGGCGATGAATGATCCGGCCGAGCGCGGCCCGGCGCGCGGACGAGCGGGGAGCACGGTCGCCGCCATCGACTGCGGCACGAACTCCATCCGCCTGCTCATCGCCGACCTGGACAGCGCGCACTCCCGCCTCACGGACGTTACCCGGCAGATGAAGATCGTCCGGCTGGGGGAGGGCGTGGACCGGACCGGCCGGCTGTCCCCGGCCGCGCTGGACCGCACGCTCGGCGCGCTGCGCGAGTACGCCGACCTCATCGGCGCGTGCTCCGTGGACGCGGTCCGGATGGTGGCGACCAGCGCCACCCGCGATGCCGGGAACGCGCAGGAGTTCACCCGCCGGGTCAAGGAGGTGCTCGGCGTCGCCCCGGAGGTCGTCACCGGCCAGGAGGAGGCCACGCTGTCCTTCAGCGGGGCGACCCGGGAGCTCGGCGCGGGCGATTACCTGGTGACCGATATCGGGGGCGGCTCCACCGAGTTCGTGCTGGGCGCCGTCGGCACCGCCAGCACGGTCATCGCCGCGCGCTCGGTTGACATCGGCTGCGTGCGGATGACCGAGCGGCACCTGCACGGTGACCCGCCGACCGCGCGGGAGGTGGCGGCGGCCACCGCCGACATCGACGCCGCGCTTGACCTGGCCGCGCGGGCCATGGCGCCCGGCGCCCGCGACAACCGCGCGCTCAGCGGCGGCCGCGCCCTCGTCGGCCTGGCCGGCTCGGTTACCACCGTCGCGGGCATCGCCCTCGGGCTGGCGGAGTACGACTCGGTCGCGATCCACCACTCCCGGGTCGGCGCCGGGCAGGTGGCGGCGATCGCCGGCCAGCTGCTGGGGCAGACGCGCGCCGAGCGGGCAGCCATCGGCGTCATGCACCCGGGCCGGGTGGACGTCATCGGCGCGGGCGCGCTGATCCTGGCGCGGATCATGGACCGCTTCGGCTTCGATGAGGTACTCGTGTCCGAGCATGACATCCTGGACGGCATCGCCTGGTCACTGGCCGGCCGCTAGCGTGGCCGACGACAGCATGGCCAACGACAGCGCGCTGCCCGGGACGGGCTGGCCGGATGACCCGGCCACCCCCGACACCCCGGTGGCCGGCACCCGCGACGAGGTGGCGTCGCTCGCGGCGAGCGCCGCGACCCTCGCTGAGCTGACCGCGCGGCAGTCGGTCTGCCAGGCCTGCCCGCGCCTGGTCCGCTGGCGGCGGGACGTGGCCGTGACGCGGCGCAAGTCGTTCAGGGACGAGCGGTACTGGGGGCGCCCGATCCCGGGGTGGGGCGATCCGGCCCCGCGGATACTCATCGTGGGCCTCGCCCCGGCCGCGCATGGCGGAAACCGTACCGGGCGGATCTTCACCGGCGATCGCAGCGGTGACTTCCTGTTCGCGTCCCTGCACCGGTGCGGGCTGGCCGCGCTTCCGGTCAGCGTGGCCGCCGGCGACGGCCAGCGGCTGCTCAGCACGCGGATGGTGGCGGCGGTCCGGTGCGCTCCGCCCGACAACAAGCCCACTCCCCAAGAGCGTGACGCCTGTGCCCCGTGGCTGGCCGCCGAGCTGGCCCTGGTCGCGCCGAGCGTGCGGGTAGTCATCTGCCTGGGCGGCTTCGCCTGGCAGGCGCTGTGGGCACCACTGGCCGCCGCCGGCTGGACAGTGCCGCGGCCGCGGCCGGCGTTCGCGCACGGCGCCGCTATCGAGATCAGCAGGGCCGAGATCAGCCCGGCGTCACTCCAGGAGCCGCCATTCCTGCTGCTCGGCTGCTACCACCCAAGCCAGCAGAACACCTTCACCGGGCGGGTCACCCCTGAAATGTTCGACGCGATCTTCACCCGTGCCCGTCAGTACATGCGCTGAATTGCTGGAACTGCATAGCGTGTCCGCAGAAGGCATTGCCCGGGCAAATGGGAATTCGGTATAACCTAAGGACGCCCCCGTAGCCCAAGGCAGAGGCTGACCCCCTAAAAGGGTCGGGAGTGTCGGTTCGAACCCGACCGGGGGCACGCCG
>JAICUO010000928.1 GCA_025935815.1 Streptosporangiaceae bacterium | reverse complement strand
TAGCCCGGATTTTGCATAGGTGGTCTGCGAGGCCGCGAGGGGCCGACGGATCAACGAACGCCAAGGCGCCCCCGGGGCTTCGCCGGGGTGGCCGGCCTCGGCGCGCAGACCACCCCCCTGACCCCCCGCACCGGGGCCGCCCCGCGCCGCACTGGCCTCACCTCAACCGGCCCCTGCCCGCCCCGGCGTCGTCCGGGCCGTCAGCCGCTCCAGGACCGACCCGAAGAGCTCCTGCAGCGGATAGCTGCTGGCCAGGTGGGACACCACCCGCCGCGCGCTGACGACCACCCGCGCCGCCACCTTCAACAGCCTCAGCCGGATCGTCCCCACCCGCGCCCGCGCCGACCCCGTCCCCGCCAGCGCCGTGCGGCGCAGCGCCTGGACCAGCGCGTACGCCGCGGCGCTGAGCAGCAGCCGGAACTGATTGGCCAGGAACCGGTGGCAACTGGTCCGGTCCGCGAACAGGTCCAGTTGCTGCTCCTTGATCCGGTTCTCCATCTCGCCTCGCTGGCAGTAGACGTCCTCGTAGAGCCCCCGCGGATCGCCGGGCACATTGACCACCAGGAACCGCGGGTGGGGGCCCTGCGCGTTGGGCTCGGCCTTGACGATCACCCGCCGGCGGCGGTCCCACGTCCCGGCCGCGTAGGCGAACGAGTCGAAGAGCCGCTGCGGCGGGCCAGTCCGGCGGAACTGGCGGTCGGCTCGCGCGATGGCATCGGCGGCCGGCCGCTCCAGCACCGCGTTGCGCGCCAGGCCGAGGACATAGCCGACGCCGTGGGAATCGCACCATCGCATCAGCCGCCAGCGGCAGAAGCCGCTGCCGGCGCGGATCGTGATCTTGACGTCGGGCCAGGTGGCGCGCAGCCGCTGGACCAGGAGCTTCAGCAGCGCCCGGGCGTGCTTGCAGGCGTCGATCTTGCTGGGGCGGAGGTAGGCCGTCACCAGCTCGTCGCCGCAGAAGACGTACAGCGGCAAGAAACAGTACCCATCGTAGTAGCCGTGGAAGAAGCGGCCCTCCTGATGGCCGTGGACCGGGTCGTCGGTGGCATCGAAGTCGAGGACCAGGTGCTCGGGCGGCTCGGGGTGGGAGGCGATGAACTGATCGACCAGGACCCCGGCGATGCGAAGCAGGGTCGGCCGGTCGATGCGGTTCTCCAAGCGGCAGAGGGTCGCCGGCGAACCCAGTGGGGTGCCCTCGTCGGGGATGGTCCCGGCGGCGAGTTGGAGGGCCGGGTCGGTGCGGAGGGTCAGGTGGTCGTTGAGGTCCTCATAGCCCAGGGCGATGGCGATGATCCGCTGGGCGAGCAGGGTGCGCTGGTCGTGGGTGATCAGCGCCGGGTCGCGGGGGTCGGGGATGGCCTGATCGAGGGCCCGGAACAACCCGGTCGCCTCGCCGGCCTCGCGGAGGAGCAGGGCGCCGGCGTCGGAGGTGAGCCGGCCGCCCTGGAAGTCGGCGACGACGGCCTTGGGCCCGAGGCTGGAAAAGGACAGGGCCTGGTGATTACAGTCTGTCATAGCGATGGCCTCGCTGCGAGAGGACGGTGATCGTTACAACCACATATCCTAACGATAGTTAAGCCATCGCGCAACTATAGTTTTCGTATTTCGTATGCAAAATCCGGGCTAGCCCGCCGCGACCTGGACGAGGAGGAGAAGCGATGGTGGCGACACCAACGGGCCTACGGCCTCTGCCAGGCGGTCCGCCTGGCGAGCGAGCAAGAGGAACTGAAATATATCGCCGCCCGGCTGGAGACGCCCGGGGGGATCCGCGCGCTGAGACGGATCATCCGCGACAGCTTCCCGAAGGAATACCGGGCCGCCTCCTGAGCGTCGTCCAGAACAGCGTAACATCAAAAAGCGCCAGCGAGGGTCTCCGATGGCATTCCCCTCGCTGGCGCTTCGGGTGGGTGTCGGGCCGACGCCGTGCCGTCGTGCGCAACGCAAGCGATTGGCGCTCTAACTGCGGCCTCCGAATCCCAGTCTATGCATCCCGGGAAATGGCTGTCACCCGCCGGCGCGGGAGGCGTGCCGCGCGAAGAGGGCCTCGCGCATGCCGGGCTCGGGGCGGCCGGCCTTCTCGTCCCAGTAGCGGAAGCCGGCTCGCCAGTCCCAGAGCGCCCAGCCGACGCCCGCCTTCTCGGCGGCCTCGCGGAACGTCCGGTAGTAGTTGGCTCGCGACACCGGGTCCGCCGTGGTGAAGCAGCCGAACTCGCCGAAGTGGATCGGCCGGCCGTAATACTCGGACCACTCCCGGGCCTTCTCGATGACTTCCTGGACGACGTGCGGCG
>JAICUO010000882.1 GCA_025935815.1 Streptosporangiaceae bacterium | reverse complement strand
GGTCAAGTGGCCTAGTCGACTCAAGGTTCTGCAGGCTCGCCTCATCCCGCAAGACCATCAGGTCAGGCTCAATGAGATCGTTCGTGGCTGGCAGCTTGATCTCACCCGCCTGGTCTGGCATCCACCCCTTCTCGGCGCACGCATCCCGCAGTCCGCGAAAGAGCCAGTTGCGCGCCAGCTCGTGCCAGAACACTGGCAGGGGACTCACGATGAGCCGCCGGTCGATGATCTCGGCACGCCACTTGCCGGCTTCCACGCGCTCGCGAAGATCTGAAAGTCGCTTGATCGTCGTCGCCCCATGCAGCTCATCGGACCGCCCGGCCGACTGATCGCGCCACCTATGCAAGCTCTTCGGATTCTGTCGCCTATCTCGTGATGGTGAACGGTGTCGCGTAGGGTGCCCGTCCGGGCACGGGCATCACCCGGCTCTCGAGGCCCTGCCGTCACCATGCTCACAGCTATCTCGAAGAGGATTTACACCTGGAAGAGTTTTCATCGCATGCGATGAAAACTCTTCATGATAGAAAAACTCTTCGTCGACGGCGCGGGCAGGCTTGTCCGGCACCGTCACCGTTATTCGAGGCAGAACCACTCTTCGAGGTAAGTCTCAGGTGCCCGCGAGATTGGCGTGCCCCTTGCGGTATGCGGGGCACGAGTCGTGGCTGCGGCGACGGGTGCATTACGGCAAAGATGACGTGCGCCGAACGTCAGCGAGCGGCCTGGATCGCGGTCCACACCTTCTCGGCGGTCAGCGGCATGTCCAGGTGCGTGATCCCGTACGGGCGCAGCGCGTCCATCACCGCGTTGACCACGGCCGGGGTGATGCCGATGGTGCCGCTTTCGCCCATGCCCTTGACGCCCAGCGGGTTGGCCGGCGACGGCGTGCACACCAGGGACGACTCAATAACCGGCGGCATCGACTCGGCGAAGGGCACCGCGTAGTCCATCAGCGACGCCGCCAGCGGCTGCCCGACGCCGTCATAGGCGACCTCCTCGCACAACGCCTGGCCGAGGCCCTGGGCGATCGCGCCGTGGACCTGGCCCTCGACCAGCAGCGGGTTGATGACCACGCCGCAGTCGTCGACCGCCACCACGCGCAGCACTCGCACCGCCCCGGTAGCCGGGTCGACCGCCACGACGCACCCGTAGGAGCCGGACGCGTACGTCTCCGGCGGCGCGCCCGACGCCGCCGTCGCCGACAGGCCGCCCAGCCGGGCGGCCGCCTGGGCGACGGGCAGCGGCGCGTCGGCCCGCGTGGCGGCCGCCAGCACGGCCTGGCAGGCGTGGTAGATCGCCGTGCCGCCCGCGACCGCGCTGCGGGAGCCGAACGTCCCGTACCCGAACGGCGCGGTGTCGGTATCCCCGAACACGACGGTGACGTCCTCGCACGGCACGCCCAGCAGGTCGGCGGCCAGCTGCGCGAACGCGGTCTCGTGACCCTGCCCGTGCCCGCTGGTCCCCACCGCCACGGTGACCGCGCCTGACGGCGATACCGTCACCGTCGCCTGGTCCCCGGCGTCGGGCGCGCCGCCGCCGGGTCCCGCGCCGGGCGTGATCCCGCCGGGCTCCACGAACGAGGCGATCCCGACGCCGAGCAGCTCCCCGGTGGCCGCCGCCAGCCGCGCCCGCTCGGCCTCCAGCGAGGCGCGGTCCAGCCGGGTGAGCATCTCCTCCAGCCCGGCCTGGTAGTCGCCGCTGTCGTACACCAGTCCCGTGCACGTGGTGTACGGGAACTCGCCAGGGCCGATGAAGTTCCGCCGCCGCAGCTCGGCCGGGTCCAGTCCGGTCGCGGTGGCGGCCAGGTCCACGAGCCGCTCGCAGAAGTAGGCGCCCTCCGGCCGCCCGGCTCCCCGGTAGGGGCCGATCGGCGGCGTGTTCGCGAGCACGCCGACCAGCTCCACGTCGATCGCGGAGATCCGGTAGCCCTGCGGCAGCATCGGGCCGAGCCGTCCCAGCAGCGATCCGGGGGCATTCGGCGTGAAGTAGGCACCGAAGCCCGCGTGCACGACGCCGCGCAGCGCGGTGATCCGCCCGTCGGCGGCCACGGCCATCTCCAGGTCCGCCACCTGGTCACGGCCGTGCGTGGTGGCCAGGAACGACTCGCCGCGTTCCTCGATCCACTTCACTGGCCGGCCAAGCGCCAGCGCCGCGAAGATCACCGCGACCTGGTCGGGGTAGATCGGCCCCTTCGCCCCGAACGCCCCGCCCACGTCCCCGGCGACCACGTGGATCCGCGACGGCGGCAGTCCGAGCATGGCCGCCAGCCACCGCCGGGACCCGTGCGGCCGCTGCGTTGGCAGCCGCACCTCCAGCCGCCCGTCGTCAGCCCGCGGGTCCCCGCAGACCCAGGCGAGGACGCCGCGCGGCTCTAGCGTCACCGGGGCGATCCGCTGGCTCGTCATCCGCTGCCGGACCCGGTGCGCTGCCCGCGCGAACGCCGCGTCGGCGTCCCCGGTGGCCAGCCTCGCCCGGAACGAGACGTTCCCCTCCGGGCCGCCGTCGTGCAGCACGGGGGCGCCCGGGGCGGCCGCCTCCAGCGGGGAGGTCACCGCGGGCAGCTCGTCGTAGGTGACGTCGACCAGCTCGGCCGCGTCGGCCGCCAGCGCCGGGGTCAG
>JAICUO010000261.1 GCA_025935815.1 Streptosporangiaceae bacterium | reverse complement strand
CGATCGCGGCGGCCATCGGCTCCTCGATGATGTAGACCCGCCGGGCGCCGGCCTGGTGGCCGGCCTCCTTGACGGCCGACTGCTCGACGCCGGTGATGCCGCTGGGCACCGCGACCACGATGCGGGGCTTAGCCATCCGAGCGCGCTTGTGGACCTTCTGGATGAAGTACCGCAGCATCCGCTCGGTGACGTCGAAGTCCGCGATCACGCCGTCCTTGAGCGGCCGCACCGCGACGATGTTTCCCGGGGTGCGGCCGATCATGCGTTTCGCCTCGACGCCGACGGCGACGATCTGCCCGTTGTTGGTGTTGAGCGCGACGACGCTTGGCTCGTTCAAGACGATCCCGCGGCCCCGCACGTACACGAGCGTGTTTGCGGTCCCAAGGTCGACCGCCATGTCGCGGCCAAGAAACGTCATCGCGTTGCTCATCAGGAACGAGCACCTTCCGGTCCGAAAACGCCAGGGAGATTCTTCACGAATTGTTCACGCGGGCTTTGTTCCGCTCGCTTGTGCCCCGCCGACCCCCGTCGGCGGGTTTGGGCGGATGGCCCTCGTACTCTCTTACTTGGGCCAGCGCGCGGGTCGCTAAACGAGTTCTGGGAAGAAGATCTTGATCTCGCGCTCGGCGGACTCCGGGGAGTCCGAGCCGTGCACGATGTTCTGCCCGACCTCCAGGGCGAAGGAACCCCGGATGGAGCCGGCCTCGGCGTCAACGGGGTTGGTCTTGCCAGCTAGCTGCCGGAACGCGGCGATGGCGTTCGGCCCCTCGGCCACGATGGCCACCAGCGGGCCTCCGGTGATGAACTCGACCAGCTCGCCGAAGAACGGCCGCTCGGCGTGCTCGGCGTAGTGCGCCTGCGCGGTGTCGATCTCGATTGTGCGAAGTTCCAGCGCGACGATCTTCAGGCCCTTTCGCTCAATTCGGGATATGACCTCCCCGATGAGGTTCCGGCGAACGCCATCCGGCTTGACCAAAATGAGGGTGCGCTGAGGCACTGCTGCTCCCTTGCAAAGTTGTTTACGCATTTATGACCCGGGTTGGCGGGGCGCGCGATGCGTTAGCAGGCGCACGGGCTCCGGCGATGCTCGACCTGGCTAGCCGCGCGGGGCTGAGCCACCTGGTGGAAGCCTACCGGGTGGCCCGCCACTCCCGGTCACCACATGCCCCAGTTGACTGATCTGTGTTCCGCGGCAACCGCCGCATCGCCGCGCTATGCGGACGGGGCAGACTGGGGGACCTGGGCGGCTTCCTTGGCCCGGGCGGCTTCGGTGGCTTCCCACTTGCGGGCCAGCCTGATGCCGCCGAACCACAGGGCGGAGAAGATGACGCCGAGCACGTACATGGCGGGGAGCAGCAGGCCGGCCGCGATCACTAGGAGCTGCAGGATGCTGCCGGCGATCAGGGCCCACTTGCGCTTGCCGACGAGCCCGGCGAGCACGATCGCCGCGATGGCGATACCGCCGCCGATACCGCCCGCGACTGCCCCGCTCACGTGCTGGAGGACCATCGTGGGCACGATGCAGAGCGCCACGAGGACGGCCTCCATGCCCAGCACTGTCCCGCAAAGCCGCTTCATGAGGCACCTCCGACGACAACCGGCCGACTCATGACAAGTCTCCTACCGTGAATGAGTGGCGGGACGGGGTCCCCGGCGGGGGCGGCACGTCGCCATCGGCCGCGCGACCGGGTGCGAGCAGCGCCCGCGCGTCCCCGGCGGTCACGACCGAACCGGTGACGAAGACGGCGTTGCCGCCCGGGATCTCGTCCGGGCCGGCCGGCTCGTCCGCGAGCCCGACCGCCGCTTCGATCGCGTCGTCGAGCCGGTCCCGCACGATCACGCGATCCTCGCCGAAAACCTCGATCGCCAGCTCGCCCAGCTCCGCCGCGAGCATCGACCGGGGTGAGCTGTTGCCTGACACCACGATGTGCGACAGCACCGGCTCCAGGTCTTCGAGGACGCCGGTCACGTCCTTGTCGGCGGCGACCGCGAGGACCCCGATCAGGCGGGTGAACCGGAACGACTCGTGCAGCGCCTCGATGGTCGCCGCCATCCCGGCCGGGTTGTGTGAGGAGTCGGCGATGACCGTGGGGCTGCGCCGCAGGATCTCCAGCCGTCCTGGCGAGCTCGACTTGCCGAAGCCATCGCGCACCAGCTCAGTGTCCAGTCCGGCCGAGCTGCTGCCTCCCGGGGGGACGAACGGAGTATCCCCCCGTATCCCCCCGCCCGAGCCCGGCCCGAGCTCCAGCGAGCCGGAGTCAGTGGCGATGGCCTGGGCGACTCCGGCGAACGCCTCGACCGCCGCGAGCGCGCAGGCCGCGTTGCCCGCCTGGTAGGCGCCGAACAACGGCAGGTACACATCGTCGTAGGTACCGCGCAGGCCGCGCAGCGTCAGCGACTGCCCGCCGACCGCCATCTCCCGGCCCAGCACGCCGAACTCAATGCCCTCGCGGGCCACGGCGGCCCCGACCGAGGCGGCGTGCTCCAGCACGACCTCGGCCGCCGCTACCTGCGGCTGCTGCGCGAGGATGGCCACCGCGCCCGGCTTGATGATGCCGGCCTTCTCGCCCGCGATCGCCTCGATCGTGTCGCCCAGCCATTGCGTGTGGTCCATCGCGACCGGCCCGATCACGGCGATGGCTCCGTCGGCGACGTTGGTCGCGTCCCACCGGCCGCCCATGCCGACCTCGATCACCGCGACGTCAACGGGCGCGTCCGCGAACGCAGCGAACGCCATCCCGGTCAGTACCTCGAAGAACGACAGTGGCGCCGGCTGGCGGTCATCGGTCAGCTGGATGAGCGGCAGCAGTTCCTCGTAGATTTCCAGGAACCGCTCGGCGTCCAGGGGCACGCCGTCAACGCAGATCCGCTCGCGCATCGAGACCAGGTGCGGGCTGGTGAACCGGCCGGTGCGCAGCCCTCGCTCGCGCAGCAGCGAGTCGATCATCCGGGTCATCGACGTCTTGCCGTTGGTGCCAGTGACGTGGATGACCTGGTACGACCGCTGCGGGTCGCCCAGCATTGACGTGAACATCGCGATCCGGTCCAGGGTTGGCGAGATCTGGTGCTCCGGCCGCCGGTCCGCGATCTCGACCTCCGCCTCGCGCAGCCGCTCCTTAATGTCCACGCTGTTCAGCCTACTGCCCGCCCGGGTGCCCACTACCTCCGGAAGACCTCGTCGGCGGAGTCGGCGGTCAGCGCGCGGTCGAACCACAGGTCGAGCAGGCCAAGATCGCTGCTGCCCATGACCTGCTCGCGCTGCGCCTCGGACGTCCTAAGGTCGCGCGCGTCCATGATCATGAGAAGGTCCTCGGCCTTAGCCAGCGCCCGATCATGCTCCACTAGCACATTCTAGCACCAGTGAGGTAACCGAAAAGAGCTAATCGAAACCATTTAACAAGAAAACGGATACGCACCGAGGATGCGTCTCGAAAGCGAGAACACTCGTCAATGCCGGAGACCGGGCCGCGCGGCTCTAGAGGGTGACCGTCACCTGGAGGTCGCTGGTGTCGGCGGGTACGTGGTCGATCGCCCGGGCGCGGGCGGCGGCGCGCAGGTCGCGCTCGGCTAGCGTCAGCCGCGCGAGGGCCTCGGGCGCGGCGCGGACCCGGAGGCCGGCCACTTCGGTGCGCATCGAGACCTTGGACTCCGACTTGGCCTTGCGGACGGCGGCGATCACCTCCGACGCCACCGCCAGCACCTCGGGGTCGGCGTCGGCGATCGCGCCATCGAGCTCGGCGACGCTGGGCCAGGGCGCGCGGTGCACCGAGCCGTCCCGCCACCACGACCAGACCTCCTCGGTCACGAACGGCAGCAGCGGCGCGAACAGGCGCACGATCGCGGCCAGCGCGATGCGCAGCGCCACCCGGGCGGACGCGCTGGACGGATCCCCGGGCAGGGCGTTCTGGCCGTAGGCACGCTCCTTGACGAGCTCCAGGTAGTTGTCGCAGAAGTTCCAGAAGAACGCCTCGGCCCGCTCCAGCGCCCGCGCGTAGTCGAACTTGTCGAACCAGTCGGTCGCGGCCGCGATCGTGGCACCCAGCTCAGCGAGCATCGCCTGGTCGAGGGCCTCCGTCACGCGAGCGCCCGGCTCGGGCTCCCCGATCCCGAGGACGAACTTGCTGGCGTTCAGCAGCTTGATGGCGAGCCGGCGACCGATCCTCATCTGGCCGGTGTCGAACGCGGTGTCCGTCCCCGGGCGCGCGCTGACGGCCCAGTACCGGACCGCGTCCGAGCCGTACTCGGCCAGCAGGTCGGCCGGCGTGACCACGTTGCCCTTGGACTTGGACATCTTCTTGCGGTCCGGGTCCAAGATCCAGCCGGCGATCGCGACCGACCGCCACGGCAGCTGGCCGTGCTCGTAGTGGGAGCGCAGCACGCTGGAGAACAGCCAGGTGCGGATGATCTCATGCGCCTGAGGCCTCAGGTCCATCGGGAAGACGCGGTGGAACAGGTCATCGTCGTGGCGCCAGCCGCCGACGATGTACGGGCTCAGCGAGGACGTCGCCCACGTGTCGAGCACGTCCGGGTCACCGGTGAACCCGCCGGGCACCCCGCGCTGGCCGGGCGCGTACCCGGCCGGCACGTCCGTGCTGGGATCGACCGGGAGCTGATCGTCGGATGGCACCAGCGGGTCGTCGTACCCGACGTTCCCGGCATCGTCGAGCCGGTACCAGACAGGCACCGCCACGCCGAAGAACCGCTGCCGGCTGACCAGCCAGTCCCCGTTGAGCCCGCTGACCCAGTTGTCGTAGCGGACCTTCATGTGCGGGGGCACCCACTCTAGCTGGGCACCGCGGTCCAGCAGCGCCGCGCGTAGCTCCTCGTCGCGCCCGCCGTTGCGGATGTACCACTGGCGGGTGGTGACGATCTCCAGCGGCTTGTCGCCCTTCTCGTAGAACTTCACGGGGTGCGTGACCGGCCGCGGCTCCCCGAGCATCTCGCCCCCGTCGCGCAGCATCGCGACGATCCGCTCCCGCGCGGTGACCGGGGTGGCGCCCGCTAGCCGCGCGTACGCGGCCCGGGCGGCCTCGCTGTCCACTCCGGGCGGCGGGTCGGGCAGGAACCGGCCGTCCCAGCCGACCACCGGCCGGGTGGCCAGCCGCAGCTCCCGCCACCAGGTGACGTCGGCGGTATCGCCGAACGTGCACACCATGGCGATGCCGGTGCCCTTCCCGGCGTCGGCCAGGTGATGGGCGACGATCGGCACTTCCACCCCGAAGACCGGCGTGACCGCGGTGCGCCCGAACAGCGGCTGGTACCGCTGGTCATCCGGGTGCGCGACCAGCGCGACGCAGGCCGGCAGCAGCTCGGGTCGGGTCGTGGCGATCTCGATGTCGCGTCCCCCGGGCCCGTGGAAGACCAGCTGATGGTAGGCCCCGGGACGTTCCCGGTCCTCCAGCTCCGCCTGGGCGACGGCGGTGCGGAACGTCACGTCCCACAAGGTCGGCGCCTCGCTCAGGTACGCCTCGCCGCGGGCCAGGTTGAGCAGGAACGCCCGCTGCGAGGTCGCGCGCGCCCGGGCGTCGATCGTCTGGTAGGTCATCGACCAGTCCACCGACAGGCCCAGCCGCCGCCACATCGCCTCGAACGCCCGCTCATCGTCGGCGGTGAGCCGCTCGCACAGCTCGATGAAGTTCCGCCGGGAAACCGGGAGCTGCTGTTTGCCCGGTTCCGCCGGAGGGGTGAATGCCGGATCGTAGGGCAGCGCCGGGTCGCAGCGGACCCCGTAGTAGTTCTGCACCCGGCGCTCGGTCGGCAGGCCGTTGTCGTCCCAGCCCATCGGGTAGAACACCTCGCGGCCGCGCATCCGCTGGTAGCGGGCCACCGCATCGGTCTGGGTGTAGGAGAACACGTGCCCGACGTGCAGTGACCCGCTCACCGTGGGCGGCGGGGTGTCGATGGCGAAGACCTGCTCGCGGGCCTTGGTCCGGTCGAACGCGTATACGCCGAGGGAGTCCCATACCTGTACCCAGCGGTCCTCAAGGCCGTCGAGAACGGGCTTTTCTGGCACGGGAAGCCTAGTCGGCGCGTCTGTCATGAGCAGACTGTATTCAGCTACCCCAGCGCCGCAAACCGACTTTCCAGCCGGGCGATGTCCGCCTCGGCGGTCGCCAGTCGCTCCCGGGTCTTGGCCACAACGTCTTGTGGCGCCTTGGCCATGAAGCCATCGTTGCCGAGCTTGGCCGACACCTGCGCGGCCTCCTTGCGCGCGGCGGCGAGATCCTTCTCCAGCCGCTTGCGCTCGGCGGCCACGTCCACCGTCCCCGCCAAGTCGATCCGCACGGTGACGCCCTCAGCCACCAGCGAGGCCGAGGCGGCGAAGCCATCCCCCGGCTCGGTGAGCCGAAGCAGCGACCGGATCGACTCCTCGTGGGCGGCCAGGGCCGTGCCGGGGACACCTTCGAGCCGGGCCGCGACCTTCTGGCCCGGCTTCAGTCCCTGGTCGGAGCGGAACCGGCGGATCTCGGTCACCAGGCGCATCACTGACGCCATCTCCGCCTCGGCGGCGGCGTCAGGGCGCGAGAACGACGGCCAGGCGGCCACCATGACTGAGTCTCTATCGCCTTCTCGGGGGGTTGACGGGGGGTCGTCCCCCCTAGGGACAGCAGAGATGAGCGCGGTCCACAGCTCGTCGGTCACGTACGGCATGACCGGGTGCAGCAGCCGCAGCATCTGGTCGAGCACGAATCCGAGCACGCCCCGCGTCACCTCGGCGGCCTGCCCCCCGGCGGCCAGTGGCACCTTGGTCAGCTCCAGGTACCAGTCGCAGAACTCATCCCAGGCGAAGTGGTACAGCGCCTCGCACGCCTTGCCGAACTCGTAGTCGTCCAGCAGAGCGTTGACCTCGGCGATCACGCTGGACAGCCGGGACAAGATCCACCGGTCGGTCACCGACAGGTGCTCAGTGCCCTCTTGGGGGGACGAACTGAGCATCCCCCCGGAATCCCCCGCAATGGGAGGAACCAAGCCCGCGCGGGCCCCGTTCATCAGCGCGAAGCGGGTCGCGTTCCAGAGCTTGTTGCAGAAGTTGCGCGAGCCGGCCGCCCAGTCCTCGCTGATCGCCTCATCGCTGCCTGGGGTGGCGCCGCGGGCGAGGGTGAAGCGGGTCGCGTCGGTTCCGAACCGGTCCATCCAGTCAATCGGGTCCACGGTGTTGCCGCGCGACTTGGACATCTTCTTGCCGTGCTGGTCACGGACCAGGCCATGCAGTGCCACCACGCGGAAGGGCACGGCGTCGGCGGGCGGGGCACCGCGCATCGCGTACAGGCCGAACATCATCATCCGGGCGACCCAGAAGAACAGGATGTCGTAGCCGGTGCCCAGCACGCTCGTCGGGTAGAAGGTGCGCAGGTCATCGGTGTCGTCCGGCCAGCCGAGCGTCGAGAATGGCCACAGGCCGGAGGAGAACCAGGTGTCCAGGACGTCGGCGTCCTGGGTCCAGCCCTCGGGAGCGGCCTCGTCCGGCCCCACGCAACGCACCTCGCCATCGGGCCCGTAGTACACCGGGATCCGGTGGCCCCACCAGAGCTGGCGGCTGATGCACCAGTCATGCATGTCACCGACCCAGCCGAAGAAGCGGGCGTTCATCTCCGGCGGCGACAGCCGGACCCGGCCGTCGCGCACCGCGTCGCCGGCCGCCTTGGCCAGCGGTGCCACGCGAACGAACCACTGCAGGGACAGCCTCGGCTCCACGGTCGTCCCGCAGCGGGAGCAGTGCCCCACCGCGTGCGGGTACGGCCGGATCTCGCGCACGATCCGGCCGTCGGCGCGCAGCGCGGCCACGATCGCGGGCCGGGCCTCGAAGCGGTCCAGTCCCGCGAACGGGCCCGGAGCGGTGATCACGCCGCGCTCGTCCATGATCACCAGCGCCTCGACGCCATGGCGGCGGCCGATCTCGAAGTCGTTCGGGTCGTGGGCCGGGGTCACCTTCACCGCGCCGGTGCCAAAGGCCGGGTCGACGTGCGCGTCGGCCACGATCGGGATCCGCCGGCCGGTCAACGGCAACTCGACGGTCGTGCCCACCAGGTGCGCGTAGCGCTCGTCGTCGGGGTGCACGGCCACGGCGGTGTCGCCGAGCATCGTCTCGGCGCGGGTCGTCGCCACCACGATCGACGGGTCGCCGCTGGCGGAGTCGGCACTGCCGTAGCGGATCGACACGAGCTCGCCGTCGTCGTCGGTGTGGTCGACCTCGATGTCGGATAGCGCGGTGAGGCAGCGCGGGCACCAGTTGATGATCCGGTTGTCCCGGTAGATCAGCCCGTCGTCGTAGAGCTGCTTGAAGATCGTCAAGACGGCCCGCGACAGCCCCTCGTCCATGGTGAACCGCTCACGGGACCAGTCCACGCTGTCGCCCAGGCGGCGCATCTGGTTCAGGATCCGGCCGCCGTACTCGGCCTTCCACTCCCACACGCGCTCGATGAACGCCGCGCGGCCCAGGTCGTGCCGGGACAGGCCCTCCTTGGCCAGTTCACGCTCCACGACGTTCTGCGTCGCGATGCCCGCGTGGTCCATGCCGGGCAGCCACAGCGTGCGATAGCCCTGCATGCGGCGGCGGCGGACCAGGATGTCCATCAGCGTGTGGTCGAGGGCATGGCCGATGTGCAGGTTGCCGGTGACATTCGGCGGGGGAAGTACGACGCAGAAAGTCTCGGCTTCCGGGCTCTCGCAGGACTCCGGCTGGAAGTAGCCGGCCTTCTCCCAGCGCTCGTACAGGCGGCCCTCCACCTCGGCGGGGGCGTACTGGGAGGGAAGGCCGTCGGGCTTACTCGTCGTCACGAGATGAAAGTTTACGGATTATGGCTCCCCGGGGGGTAAACACCGGCCCCCCGGGGAATCATCGTTAGTTCTTGGCGACCTCAGCGTCACCGCGGAGCTTGACGGCGTCATCGCCGGCCTTGGCGCCGGTGACGTGCTCCGGCTGCCCGCCGCCGAAGAACCCGACCATGCCCATGCTGGTCGTGGTCGCCCACACGCACACCGTGCCGCTCGGCCCGGAATTGGCGCTCATGGTCCCGCAGGCCAGCTGGCCGCCGTGCGACCCGGCGGGCTGAGGCGCCACGTTGTCGGCGATCTTGCCGAAGGCGTCCATCACCGATGCCGGGGTGAACTGCCCGGTGAACCCGACGTAGCCGATCGCCTGGCCCCCGGGCACCAGGTAGTCCGCCGAGACGAACTTCGGTGACGTGGCTCCCCCGTCCGGCTTGCCGCCGGACAAGACGACCGCCTGCATCAGCGCGGTCGCGTTGGCGGTCCCGGTGGCCAGCATGCCGCTGGGCATGGGCGTGTGCTTGGCGTACCCGCCCGCGGCGGAAGGGGCGGTCATGGCCCACGCCTGTCCACTCCCCAGGCCCTCGCCACCCGTCGTGGCGGTTGGGGTGGCAGCGGGCGTCGTGCTGGTGTCGGTGGCGCTGGCCGTGGCGGCCGGCGTGCTCGCGGGCGCGGCGACCGGGGCGGGCGGCGCTTGTCCCCAGGTGACGTGGGTCAGCTGCACCGCGCCGTAGACGAGGCCGACGGAGGCGGCCAGGCCGAACAGCACGCCGACGAGCGCCACGCCGCGGCTGGTCTCCGGGGGCGGCTCGTACGCCCGGCGAGGACGCGACCCGCGCGTTTCCGCGTGTGGCTTGATGATGACGCGCGCGCCTTGCCGTCTGCCGTAATACGAATCATCTGACGGGAGCACCGGATGATCCGACGTCTCCCAGGGTGGTTTTGACGGACTCCAACCACTCATGACACGAAGCCCCTTTTAACAACCGCTTAACCGCATAACCTGGCCGATCCACCTGAAGACTACCGGGGACCAGCGAGGCTACGAGGGGCTACCGGACAAACCGGCGACTCAAGTGACCAAACGGTGATTAGGCTGACTTCTCGCGAGGCGTGCGTCGCGAGACATCGCGCGGGACGAGGGTGGGATTCACGTTCTCCAGCACCACCTCGCGGGTGATCACCACGCGCTCGACGTCCTTGCGGCTCGGCACCTCGTACATGACCGAGAGCAGGACCTCTTCCATGATCGCGCGCAGCCCGCGGGCACCGGTACCGCGCAGGTTCGCCTGGTCAGCGACCGCCTCGAGCGCCTCCGGGGTGAACTCCAGGTCCACGCCGTCCAGCTCGAATAGCCGCTTGTACTGCTTGACCAGGGCGTTGCGCGGCTCGGTGAGGATCTGGATGAGCGCCTCACGGTCCAGGTTGTGCACGCTGGTGATGACCGGGAGCCGGCCGACGAACTCGGGGATCATGCCGAACTTCAGCAGGTCCTCCGGCATCACCTCGCCGAAGGCGTCGTCGCTGATCGCCTTGCTGCGGACGCGGAGCACGCCGTTGAAGCCGATCCCGTTGTTGCCCGACCGCGACTCGATGATCTTCTCGAGGCCGGCAAAGGCGCCGCCCGCGATGAACAGGATGTTCGTCGTATCGACCTGCAGGAATTCCTGCTGCGGATGCTTACGGCCACCCTGCGGCGGGACGCTGGCGGTCGTGCCTTCCATGAGCTTGAGCAGCGCCT
>JAICUO010000582.1 GCA_025935815.1 Streptosporangiaceae bacterium | reverse complement strand
TGGAGCGCGATCTCCGGCCTGGCCGCCGCGGCCGGGGTGTTCCTCGGCGGCGTGCTGTCCCAGGGACCGGGATGGCGGTGGGTGCTGTTCGTCAACCTGCCGGCCTGCGCGCTGATCCTGTTCGGCGCCTTCCGGCTGGTGCCCGGCGGGCGGCCCGCGATGAGGGCCGCGGGCTTCGGCTTCCCTGGCGCGGCGCTGGCCACCGGCGGCATGCTGCTGCTGATCTACTCCCTGGTCCGGGCACCCGAGCAGGGCTGGGGCAGCGCCCGCACGATCGGGGAGCTGTCCACCGCGGGCGTCCTGCTCGCCGTCTTCATCGTTACCGAGCGGCGCCGCCGCGACCCGCTGTTCCCGTTCTCCATCTTCGGGGTCAAGGGGCTGGCCGCCTCCGACGCCGTCCAGATGATCGCGTTCGCCGCGTTCGTGTCGGTGTTTTACTTCCTCACCCTCTACATGCAGAACGTCATCGGCTTCAGCCCCGTCCGCAGCGGCTCGGCCTACCTGCCGGCCACCGCCGGCATCATCATCGCCGCCGCGATCTCCTCCCGCCTGTTCGCCCGCACCGGCACCCGCCCGGTGATCGTCGCCGGGGCGCTGATCGCCGCCGCTGGCGTCTGGTACCTGTCCCGCATCCCGGTCCATGGCACCTACCCCAGGACGCTGCTCCCGGGACTGCTGATCATGGCATTCGGGATCGGCGCCGTCCTTGTCTCGGTCACCACCGCGGCCAACGCCGGCGTCCCCGAGGACAAGGCCGGGCTCGCCGCCGGCCTGCTGAACGCCTCCCAGCAGCTCGGGACCGCCCTCGGCCTGGCGATCTTCTCCGCCATCGCCTCCGCCCGCACCGCCGCGCTGCTCGGCGCGCACGCCAGCCCGCAGCAAGCGCTCACCGCGGGCTTCCACCGGAGCCGAGACCTCATCGCACCGGACGTCTTCGACCCCGGCTTCGCCTTCCCGGCGGTCAAGGGCGCCGACGCGGTAGTCTGCGCGGTCGGGCCGAGCTTCACCACCCGCCACAACCCGCGCAGCGCCATGACCTCGCCGGCCGACCTGCACCAGCGGCTGGCCGCGGCCCTCATCACCGCGGTCCGCGACAGCACCCCCCAAGCCCGGCTGATCTGCGGCCCGCTCACCCGCAGCGTGCGCGCCAGCGGCCGGGTAACGGTCAACTGACGCTCCCCGGCAAGGGGTTGCCGCTTTAGGACGGATGTCCTACGATACCTTAGGACATCCGTCCTAATAAGAGGCGAGGCCGGCGACCCCCAGGAGGCGCGTCACCCGGATGGACGCTAAAGGGACCCGCGAGCACATCGTGCGCGCGGCCGATGAGCTGTTCTACAAGCAGGGCTTCGAGCACACGTCGTTCGCCGACGTCGCCGGGGCCGTCGGGATCTCCCGGGGGAACTTCTACTACCACTTCAAGACCAAGGACGACATCCTCGCCGCGGTGATCGCCGCCCGCATCGCCGAGCGCCGCCGGATGCTCGATCAGTGGGAAGCCGAGCAGGACACGCCCGCGGGCCGGATCCGCCGTTACATCAACATCGTCATCGCCAACGAAACCGACATCGAGGACTACGGGTGCCCGGTCGGGACGCTCACGACCGAGCTGGCCAAGCTCGGGCACGGCTGCATGGACAGCGCCACCGCCATATTCACCCTGTTCCGGTCCTGGCTGGGCGAGCAGTTCACCGCGCTCGGCCGCGCGGACGACGCCGACGACCTGGCGATGCACGTCCTGGCGGCCAGCCAGGGCATCGCAGTGATGTCCCAGGCATACCACGACCGCGAGTTCACCCGCCGCGAAGCCGCACAGCTCTGCGCCTGGGTCGACGCCCAGGCCGCAAAGGAGGAGTAAGCCATGTTCGTGATCTTCCTGCGGTTCGCGGAGAACAGGCACCTGGCCGGCGAGCACATGGACGGCCACATCGACTGGATCCGGCAGGGCATCGCGGACGCGGTCTTCCTGCTGGCAGGCTCGGTCACCGGCGGCCAGGGCGGCGCGATCATCGCCCACGGCCTCACCCGCGCCGACCTGGAAACGCGGCTACAAACCGACCCGTTCGTAGCCGAGCGCATCGTGGTGCCCGAGGTCATCGAGATCGAGCCCAGCGCGGTCGACCACCGCCTCGCCTTCATCAGGCCCTGAATCGGAAAGCTTCCCAAGCCGATCGTCTTAGGGCATTCGCCCTAGGAGATCATCAACGCAGACGGAGATTTGTCATGTCCGCAGACCTGTTCGCGCCCTTTCAGCTAGGCGACCTGGCCCTCGCCAACCGCCTCGTCATGGCGCCGATGACCCGCAACCGCGCGGACAAGGACGGCGTGGTGCCGCCGATGATGGCGGCCCACTACCGCGACCGCGCAAGCTCGGGCCTGATCATCACCCGAGTCCGCCCCGGTCTCGGCTCAGGGCGTCGGCTACCCCTTCACCCCGGGGATCTACACCGGCCCGCAGGCCGCCAGCTGGGTGCGCCTCACCAACGCCGTTCACTCGGCAGGCGGGCGCATCTTCCTCCATCTGCAGCACTGCGGACGGATCTCCCACCCCAGCCTTCAGCCGGACCAGGCGGCACCGGTCGCCCCGCCGGCGCTGCGCCCCGCCGGGCAGGCCATCACGTACGCGGGCATGCGAGACTTCACCACGCCGCGCCCGCTGGAAGCCAGCGAGATCCCTGGCCTCGTCGCCCAGTTCCAGCACGCCGCCGAGATGGCCCGGCGAGGCGGCTTTGACGGCATCGAGGGTCCACGGCGGGAACGGCTACCTCATCGACCAGTTCCTTCGCGACGGGTCCAACCGCAGGACCGACGAGTACGGGGGCAGCGCGCCGAACCGCATGCGCCTGCTCAACGAGGTGCTGGACGCGGTCACCGGCACCTGGCCGGCCGGGCGCGTGGGCGTGCGCCTCACACCGGAGAACAGCTTCAACTCGATGTCCGATTCCGACCCGCAGGCCCATTTCGGCTACTTCCTCGGGCAGCTGCGCACCCGCGGCCTAATGCCCGCAGGCCGGTAAAGGCGGGGTGGCTGGGGGCAGGCGGTCCGGCCAGCCGGCGCTCACCGGGCCGTCGCCGATGTGAGGATGGACCAGTGAGCGAATGGGTCTTCTTCATGCACCCGCCGCGCGATGACTTCATGGTCACCATGACCAGCGCAGAGCGCGCCGCGTTCGATGCCCACGCAGGGTGGCTGCGCGGGCTGCTGGCCGATGGCGCCCTGATCGTGGCGGGACCGTGCCTGGGCACGGTCAACACCGGAATCGCCATCTTCGAGGCACCCGATGAGGAGAGCGCACGGCAGATCGTCGCCGGCGAGCCGGTGACCAGCGGCGGGCACATGCGTGGTGACCTGCGACCCTACCGGCTCGGCATCCTGCGCGGCCGTGACTGACCGACGTCGCCGCCGGGCAGGGGTGAGCGGTGCTGGCGGGCTGCTCGCCACGAGCTATCCCGGAACAGGGATGAGATGATCTCGCGTTCACCGGACGGCGGCTGCCCTGGTCGAGGCGGCCGGGTTCCAGGGCGGCGCGGCTGGCAAGGTTGCCGGGTATTACCGGAAGAACGTGGCATCGGGGCGACGCCGCGCGGCCGGGATGAGATCCTCCGGTTCTTCACCGGGCCCGAGCTTGTCGAGCCGGGCCTCGTCCCGGTGACGCACTGGCGCCCCGACGAGCCCGCGCCGCCAGACGGCGGCAAAGTGTGGGTTCTCGGTGCCGTCGGGCGCAAGGCTGGCCCGGGGGCAGCCGCACGGATGCGGCAGTGACCGGAACAGTCCGGTCTTCGCAACTCGAACGGGCACTAGCGGGCCGCCGCAGCTGAGACGGTGCCGTGCCAGTCCATCCTGACGAACGCAAGGAGCAACGCGTGTCCCAGACGGCAGGCACCGAAACCGTCAGCCGTGCCGCAGCTCCAACCAGGTCACCGCCCGCGCGCCATGGCACTGCCAGCCCCATCGCGCCGCCAGGCGCTCCACGAGTCGAAGTCCCCGGCCGCTGGCCGCGTCGTCAACATCTCCAGCGCGACCGCCGCAAGGGCGTCAGTCGGCCAGCGCCGCGGGCAGCCGGTCGAGAGCGGGCACGGTGAGGTCCGGCGGCTGGCCGATCGTGTCGAACGGGGCGGCTGAGCGGTTCACCCAGGCCGTGCGCATCCCGGCGGCGCTGGCCCCGGCACAGTCGAACGCGTTGCTGGTGACCAGCCTGACCTGCCCGGCCGGGCGGGATAGCCGCCCGGCCGCGTGCCAGTACACCACGGGTGACGGCTTGAACACGCGGACCTCATCGACGCTGATCCGATCGCCGAGGAACCCTCCCAGGCCGCTGCTGGCAAGGCAGTTCCCGATCATCGCGGGCGTCCCGTTGGACAGCACCGCAAGCTCGTACCCCAGCCCCGCCAGCGCCCGCAGCGCGGGGACGGCATCCGGAAACGGCCGCAGGTGGTCATACAGCCCGACCAGCCGCTCGGCCTCCTCCTCCGGCAGGCGCGCACCGGTAGAGGCGAGGGCGAAGTCAAGCGCGCGGGCCGTCACCCACCTGAAGTCCTCGTATCGGCCCATCGCGGTGAGCCGGAACGAGTACTCCAGCTGCTTGGCCCGCCAGAGCCTGGCCGCCTCGGCGCCGTCAGCGTCACCGAGGACCCGGCCGAGCTCACCGGAGATGGCGATCGGGTCGACCAGCGTCCCGTACAGGTCGAACGCCAGTACCTCACGGTCGGTCATCGCGCCTCCAGGGTTGTCCGCCGTGCGAGCCGCTGGCGACCGCCGCAGGGAGTCCGGTGAAGTCCTCGCCGCACGGTCTGCAGGCCGCCAGGTAGGCGGCCACCCTAGGGTAACGCCCGGCCGCGTCCTTCGCCCGCAGCCGTAAGGTCGACGTAGACGTACAGGATGGCATCGCTGATGCCCGCCGGGCTCTTCCAGGTACCCGTTGGCGGCCAGCGCCCGGCG
>JAICUO010000187.1 GCA_025935815.1 Streptosporangiaceae bacterium | reverse complement strand
GGGTATCGGGGTGGGGATCAAGCAGGGTGAGCGCCGTTGGGCGCCTGCTCCTGATGGCAGGGCTGGCGGGCGTGCTTTGCGCGGCCATGCTGCTGCCCGTCGTGGCCGCCAGCGGCATCCTGGTGCGAAACACCGCTGACAAGGTCACCTCGACCTCCCTGAGCGCTACCACGCTCCCGCAGCGGTCGGCGATCTACGACCGGGACAATCACCTCATCACCTATGTATACGGCGTGGACCTCGGCAAGGGGATCAAGTACGACGGGGTGAACCGGCAGCCGGTGTCTTATGACCGCATCTCGCCGTACATGCTCCAGGCGATCGTGGCGATCGAGGACGACCGGTACTGGCAGCACGGCGCCATCGACTTGGTCGGGACGCTGCGCGCGGTCATCAACGACTTGCAGCACAAGTCGGTGCAGGGCGGGTCCTCGATCGCGCAGCAGTACGTCAAGGGCGTGCTGGTGCTCTCGGCCAACGGCGACCCCGAGGCGCAGCGGGCGGCCATCGCCGGCAACCTGTCCCGCAAGTACACAGAGCTGCGGATGGCGCTGGACGTGGCGCACAAGTTGTCCAAGCAGGACATCCTGGACGGGTACCTGAACGACGCCTTCTTCAGCCACGGCGCGTGGGGCATCGAGGCCGCCGCCGAGACCTACTTCCACACGAGGGCGTCGAACCTCAACCTCGCCCAGGCGGCCACGCTGGCCGGCATCGTCGAGGACCCGTCGCGGTATGACCCGATCAACAACCCGGTAGAGGCCAAGGCCCGGCGGGACACGGTGCTGGCCCGGATGATGCAGACTCACATCCTGTCCCCCGCCAACGAGGCGAAGGCGATCGCCCGGCCGCTGGGGATCCAGCCCGGCCAGGTGATGAGCGGCTGCACAGCCCCCACCGTGAGCAACTACGGCTTCTTCTGTGACTACGTGATCCACACCATCTTGCTGGACAAGACCTTCGGCGCGACCCCGCAAGACCGCGCCAAGCTGCTGGCCACCGGCGGGCTGCAGATCCACACCACGGTCAGCAAGACAGATCAGAACGCGGCCACGCGCGCCGTCAACTACGTCCTGCCACAGCACAGCAAGACCTACAACCCGGCGGGCAACGCGGCCACGACGGCCATGGTCACCCCAGGTTCCGGCGAGATCATGGCGATCGCCGAGAACCGCCCCTACGGCACCGGCCCCGGCCAGACCGAGGTGGACTACGCCGTGCCCAGCCAGTACGGCGGGGCGAACGGCGTGCAGACCGGCTCCTCCTCCAAGTTCTTCACGCTCGTCACCGCGCTGGAGCAGGGCGTGCCGTTCGGCTTCCAGGCGACCGTCCCCGGGTCGACGACGATCCAGGGCTACACCGACTGCGCAGGCGACCCCGCCGGCTACGCCAACGGCCAGTCGGGGGTCTTCCCGGTGTCCAACTCCGAGGGACCCGGCACCACGACAGACTCGCTGGTCACCGGGACCACCAAGTCGATCAACGTGTTCTTCGCGGCGCTGGAGCAGAAGGTCGGCTTGTGCAACGTGGTCAAGACCGCGGCGAAGCTCGGCATGACGCGGGCCGACGGCCGGTCACTGTTCTCCGCGGACGGGGCGGCCCAGCCGCCCGCCGACCAGTTGCCGGCCTTCACGCTCGGCGTGGTCAACGTGGCGCCGCTGCAGATGGCCGCCGCGTACGCGACCGCCGCGTCGGGCGGCATCTACTGCAAGCCGATCGCGATAACCAAGGTCACCGACGCCGACGGCGAGGCCGTCAAGGTGCCGTCGGCCGGTTGCCACCGGGCGGTGTCGTCGGATGTCGCCAACGCCGTCAGCTACATCCTGCGCGGCGTCCTCACGAACGGCGGCACCGCGGGCACTATCGGCCCGATCAGCGGCTACGACTCGGCGGGCAAGACGGGTACCTCGAACGTCGCCAGCGGCAACGGCACGCCGTACGCGGCCTTCGCCGGCTACACGACCAACCTGGCCAGCTTCACCTCGGTGTTCAACCCGATCTCGCCAACCGGGCACACCATGACCGGCTACTCCGCCTGTTACCGGACGTTCTATGGCAGCCAGAACTGCCCGGGCGAGATGTTCGGCGCGGACGCCCCGGCCAACATCTGGAAGCTGGCCTTCCAGCACTCCAACCTCGGCCACGCGCGGTCGTTCGGCAAGGTCTCGCCGGGCAGCGCGCTGTGGGCCAGGGGCGGCGGCCTGACGGTCACCCTGCCCACGTGCCCGACCGCGAACAACGGCGGCAACAACGGCGGCAACACCAACCCGAACAACGCGCCCTGCACCCCGGCAAAGACCAAGGGCGGCAAGGGTGGCACCGGTGGCGGCGGGGGCAACGGCGGCGGTGGCACCGGTGGCGGCGGCGGGGGTGGCGGCGGCAACGGCGGCGGCGGTCCCGGCGGCGGCCCGCCGACCCTCCCGCCCAAGCCGTAGCGCGGGCAGCCCGCAGGACGCGAGAGCGCCCCCCGGAGATCCGGCGGGCGCTCTGCTTTGCGGCTAGCGGATTCGCCTACCCGGCGGCGAGCTGGCGGCGAACCTCGGCGGCGACGCGCGATCCCTCGGCCCGCCCGGCGACCTGCGGCGTCACGACCTTCATGACCTTGCCCATCGCGGGCATGCCAGCGGCCCCGGTCTCGGCGATCGCGGCCGCCACGAGCTGGCTGACCTCTTCATCGGCCAGCGGCCGGGGCAGGTAGTCCGCGAGTACCTCGCCTTCGGCCCGCTCGGCGGCGGCCTGCTCGGCACGGCCCGCGGCGGCGAACGCCTCCGCGGCCTCCCTCCGCTTCTTCGCCTCGCGGGTCAGCACCTTGACGATCTCGTCGTCCGACAATTCCCTGGCCACCGCGCCAGAGACCTCCTCATTCGTGATGGAGGTGAGCGCCATCCGCAGCGTGCGCAGCCGCACCTGATCGCGGGCGCGCATGGCGCTGCTGAGATCCGCGCGGAGCCGTTCCTTGAGTTCGTTCACGTCTTCTATCCTGCCCGACTGGCACAAGCGGTTTGACGCCCGTGGCACGATGGGGGGCATGCGCGCACGAACCCTGATCACAGTCGCCGCCGCCGGGGGCGCGGCCGCGTTTGGATACGCCTCAGTCATCGAGCGCAACTGGTTCGCGCTCCGCGAGGTGACGGTGCCCGGCGCACTGCCGGAAGGCGCCCGGCCGCTGCGGCTGCTGCACATCTCCGACCTCCACCTCACCCCGGGCCGTCACCGGCTCATGTCCTTCGTGAGGACGCTGGACTCCCTGGAGCCCGACCTCGTCGTCAACACTGGCGACTCCATCGCATCGCCACACGCCGTTGCGTGTGTCATCGATGCCCTGGGGCCGCTGCTGGAGCGGCCAGGGGCGTGGGTTTACGGGTCCAACGACCTGTTCTCGCCCAAGCCCAAGAACCCGCTCCTCTACCTGTGGCGGACCAGTGCCCTGGAGCACCACAGGGACGTGCCCGACCTGCCGTGGGAGCGGCTCGGCGAGGAGATGACGGCGGCGGGCTGGCTGGACCTCAACAACGGCCGCGGGCGGCTCAAGGCCGGGGAGATCGACATCGCCCTGGCCGGCGTGCACGACTCGCACACCGCCAGGGCCCGCTACGACCTCGTCGCGGGATCCGCCGACACCAGCGCTGACCTGAGGATCGGAGTCATGCACTCGCCGGAGCCGCGGATCATGGATCAGTTCGTGGCGGACGGGTACGAGCTGCTCCTGGCCGGGCACACCCACGGCGGGCAGGTGCGGGTGCCAGGCTTCGGCGCGCTGGCGACCAACTGCGGGATCGACCGGGGACGGGTGAGCGGGCTGAGCATGCACCCGCAGGTCGCCAGACCCGACGGCAAGACGGCGTGGCTGCACGTCTCGGCTGGCCTGGGGACCTCACCGTGGGCGCCGGTCCGGTTCGGGTGCCGCCCCGAGGCGACCGTCTTGACGCTGCTGCCCCGCTGAGTGGCTGCCTGCTGGGCAGCCCGGTCGGAAACCCGTGCGCGAGCAGGCCCCGGTATCCGCTAGACTTACCTTCGGTTCGCCCGGCACCAACAATGCCGGACGGCGGGGTGTAGCGCAGCTTGGCAGCGCGCTTCGTTCGGGACGAAGAGGCCGCTGGTTCAAATCCAGTCACCCCGACCAGGCAGGACCACGGGGAAGGCCACGGGAAACCGTGGCCATTCGCTATTGCCGGGCTGGTCACGGACTCGAACTGTTTCACCGCGGTTCACGCTGCCGTCTGCGGCTCGGAGGGAAAAATCTGCAAGGCCGGGTACTCCGGAGGCGCGGATCGCGCGTCCACTGTAGGAGGGAATGACACATTCGCCAGGTGCTCTTGGCGCCCGACGCCAAGGGAGGTGGACACAGTGCTCAGGAACCCGGCTGCCGCGCACGGGATATCTCTCCTGTTCAGCCTGGGCTTCTTGGCGGTATTGCTGCTGATCTACGGGGGACGCCGCCTCATCGACGGCGTGGCCGGCCTGTCCGACCGGGCGGTCGCGTGCGTTACCGGCTACCTGCGGCCCCCGCCCGATCCGTGGCTCGAGATCAGCTTGCGCCAGGCGTTCGCCGACTTTGACCGGGAACTGGCCGCTATCTTGCACCATCAGCCAACCCGGCGGTAAAAGCTACCCAAACCTATAAGATGCCCCGGTGAAGCTCACGGTCATCGGGTGCGGTCACCTCGGTGCAACGCAGGCCGCCTGCCTGGCCGAGGTCGGCCATGAGGTCCTCGGCGTCGACATCGACGAAGCCCGGGTGGGCATCTTGCGCGCTGGCCGGGCCTGGTTCCACGAGCCAGGCCTCGATGACATGCTGACCCGCAAGATCCGCAGTCACCGGCTGCGATTTACCACGAGCTTCGCGGAGGCCGCCGCGTTCAGCCCGGTGCACCTGCTCAGCGTCTCCACCCCGAGCCTGCCCGACGACGACGGCTACGATCTCACGCAGGTGCTCACCGCGGCCACGGCGCTAGCCGCCCACGTGACGCGCCCGTCGCTGATCATCGGCCGGTCAACCGTGCCGCCCGGCACCACCGCGCGGCTCGCCCGCGAGGTCGCCGCGAGCGCTCGCGCCCCGGTTGAGGTGGCCTGGAACCCGGAGTTCCTGCGCGTCGGCACCGCGATCAACGACACGCTCAAGCCGGACCGGATCGTCGCCGGGGTGCCCGGCCCGGAGGCGGAGGCCACGATCCGGGAGATCTACCGGCCGCTTACCCGGGCGGGCGTGCCGCTGCTCATCACCGACCCGGTCACCGCCGAGCTCGCCAAGGGCACCGCCAACGCGTTCCTCGCGGCCAAGCTGTCGCTGATCAACGCGATGGGCGACATCTGCGCGGCCACCGGGGCGGACATGACGGCCCTGGCGCAAGCCGTCGGCCTCGATCCGCGCATCGGGGCGGGCTTCCTCACCGCCGGGATCGGCTACGGCGGGGGCTGCATGCCCAAGGACGTCCGCGGCCTGGCGGCGTTCGCGAAGGCCACCGCCGCGCACGACGCGGCCCGGCTGCTCAGCGTGGTTGACGACGTTAACACCAGCCGCCGCCAGCGGGTCATCGACCTCGTGCGCGCCGCCGCGGGGCCAGTGCACGGGCGGCGGATCGCGTTGTGGGGCGCGGCCTTCAAGCCAGGGACCGACGACGTGCGCGACTCGGCGAGCCTGGATGTGGCGGACCGCCTGAGCCGCCTGGGCGCGGAGGTCGTCGTGTACGACCCTGTCGCGACCGGCGCCGCCCTGGTGAACTTCCCGCACCTCGCGTTCGCCGACAGCGCGCTGGCGGCCGCGCACGAGGCGGACGCGGTCTTGATCGGCACCGCGTGGCCGGAGTTCACCGCGATCAACCCGGCGGCAGCGGCCGCCGCGGTGCGCTCTCAGTTGCTCGTCGACGCGTGCCAGGCGATCCGCCCGGCGCTCTGGCAGGCGGCAGGCTGGACCGTGGCCGCCCCGCACCAGCCGTTTGACCAGGCGGAGCGTCCGGAGCGGCCCGCGTCCACACTCGAGGCCTAGCCCGCTCCGATCGCCCGGCGGCCACCGACGCCGCCAGCGCCCAGCTGCCGGCCGCCACCGCCGAGCAGGCCGCTGCGCACCACCGGGGCGGCGATCGGGACCGGGCCAGGGTCGCGCTTGCCGGCCGCCTTCCTCGGGTCGGCGGCCAGCCGCAGCGCGAGCGCCGGGCACATCTCGACGGCCTGCTGCGCGTCCTTCTCCAGCCACGGCGGCACTGGGATGTTCATGATGACCGGGAAGCCGTTGCTGTCCAGGTGAATGAGCTCGGGCACCAGGTGGGCGCACAGGCCGTGTCCCTCGCACCGCACCCAGTCGACGATGAGCTGCTTTTCGTTCTCGGTCTCGGGCCCCGCCGGCAAGGGCAGGATCCCGCGCACCGGCCGGCCGCACGATGAGTGGAACACGTGCGCGGCCAGGTCCTCGGTGAAGACCTCCAGGGCGGACAGGACCATCCGGGTCGTTCCGTCCGGATGAGAGCAGGCGCCGCGCCGGTTGGTGGCGGCCGCCGCCCGGCGGGCCACGTCCAGGGCCTCCATGCCGCCGGAGCCATCGACGATCGCGTTCATCGCCCGCGCGATGGTCGGCAGGCCAAGCTTGCACGGCCCGCACTGGCCGGCGGACTCACCGGCCAGGTAGCTCGCGATCCGGGCCACCTCGCCGAGCGGGCAGGTACCGTCGCCGATCGGGAGCACGATCCCCGACCCGAAGGTCCCCCCGGCGGCCGCCAGCCCCTCGCGGCCGACCGGCACCTGGTAGGCGGTGTCGCCGTCGAGCCACATGCCGTGGTAGCCGCCGATCAGGACACCGTCTCCGGCCGGAGCCTGGCAGATGTCCAGGACGTGGCCGAGCGGCACCCCGGTCGGGCACTCGACCACGGCCGGGTGCTTGGCGGATCCGCTGACCGACAGCAAGACGGTGCCCGGCTCCTCGGGGACGCCCACCGACGCGTAGCGGGCCGGGCCGAGCAGCGCCAGGACCGCGACCTGAGCGAACGTGGAGGCATTGGACAGCAGGGTGGGCAGGTCTCCGACGCCCTTCTCGGCAGCCAGTTGCTTGCGGCCGGGCGGCACCGGCTTCTTGCCGTTGATGCCGCGGACCAGGGCTCCGGACTCACCGGAGATGAAGCGGTCGGGCTGCTGGAAGACGCGAGCTATCTTGCGCAGGGCCGGCTCGGCCGCGATGGCGGCCTCGACCGACCGGTTGGCCAGCTCGTTGCCGGCCACGCCAACGATGATCTCGTCCGCCCCGATGGCCTCGGCGACGAGGGCGGCACCGCTCAGGATCAGGTACGGCGACCTGATCAGGAGCATCTTGTCCTTGAAGGAGCCGGGCTCGCCCTCGGTGCCGTTGACGACCACGATCGGCGCCTCGCCGGACTTCTTGGAGGCGTCCATAACGGCCTGGAGCTTGCGCGCGAATGGGAACGCGGCTCCGCCCTGACCGCGAAGGTCAACCTGCGCGGCCATCGAGACGAGGTCGTCGGCTGTCATCCGGGGCAGCGGGCCGAAGATCTCCCGGTGCGCGGCCAGGTCCAGCCGCATCATGCGGTCCAGCCCCGCCGTCATGCGGGCGGCGCCGATCCGCATGATGGTCGGGACGTCTAGCTCGACAGGGTCGGTCGGATTCACCGGCGGCCATCCCAGTACGGATCGGCCGGGTACTGGCCGGCCGGGTACGGGGCAGTCGGGTACTGAACCGCGGGGAACTGCGGGTCTGTTGCGTCCGGATCAGCGAAGTACGGGTCACCGGGGTACTGGCCGGATTGGCGGGCCGCCGGGTACGGGACGGGCTGGCGGTGGGGGGGCGGCTGCTGAGCGGACCCGTACGGGTCGCCCGGGTAGTGGCTGGCGGCGCGCTGATCGGCCGGCGCCCGGCTGGCGGCATAGCGGTCACCGGCGTAGGCGCCGTCGGGGTAGGGACCGTCAGGGTAGGGACCGTCGGAGTAGGGACCGTCGGGGTAGGGACCGTCGGGGTAGCTGCCGCTGGGGTAACGGTCGCCTGAGTAGGGGTCCGCGCTGTACGGGGCGTCGTCGTAGACGCTGCCGCCACGCGCTTCGCCGCCTCGGTAGCCGGGCATCCCGGGTCCCGGGTCACGGTAGCGCAGCTCTGGGTCACCCATGGGCAGGCCGCTGTCCCAGGGCGGCGTCGTGGCACGCGGCAGCGGGCCGGTCTGCGGGCGCGGCATCGGCCCGGTCTGCGGGCGCGGCATCGGCCCGGTCTGCGGGCGCGGCATCGGCCCGGTCTGCGGGCGCGGCATCGGCCCGGTCTGGGGACGCGGCATCGGCCCGGTCTGGGGACGCGGCATCGGCCCGGTCTGCGGGCGGGACCTCGGCCCGGTCTGCGGGCGGGGACCGGATGACCGGCCGGGCCCACTCGGGCCGCCGGACGCGGGATAGGGGCCGGCGGGCACGCGCGGCAGCGGGCCACTAGGGACCCGGGGCATGGGGCCGCTCGCGGCTCGGGGCATCGGGCCGCTGTCAGCACGCGGCAGCGAGCCGGACGCGGCACGGGGCAGCGGGCCACTGGGGACCCGGGGCATGGGGCCGCTGTCAGCACGCGGCAGCGGGCCGGACGCGGCACGGGGCAGCGAACCCGAAGCCGCCGCGCGCGGCAGCGGGCCGGTGGCGGCGCGCGGCATCGGCCCGGTCCCGGAGTTGCGGGGCGCGCCCGTGTAGCGGGGAGGCCCGTCGTAGCCGGGCTCGTACACCGGCTGGCGGCCGGTATCGGCCCAGGCGGTGTCCCGCCCGCCCGTGTCGGACCACGCGGCGTCCGACAGGACCGGGGCGGGGAGGGCGGTGATCGCGGGCATCGGCCCGGTGCGGCCGCCGGCCGCCGGGAGCGCGGCTCGCGTTCCGGCCCCGCCGCCGGGCATGAGGATCGACGTCGAGCCGACTGAGGAGGCCGCGCGGACGATGCCAAGCTGCGCGAACATGGCCGCGGCCCGCATCGGCGCGGAACCCGAGCTTGACGCCTCGCTGACCGGCGGGGAGCTGAGGTTCTCCTTGGGCCGCAGTGAGTTGGCGAGCACCCGGACCCCGAGGCCCAGCGCGACGGAGGCGATGACCAACCCGTAGCTCCAGTCCACGTAGGCCTTGCCCGCCCGGCCGCCGAGCAGGCCGTGCCAGACGCCGAAGACGAACGACGCGTACGCGCAGTAGTGGATCGCTCGCCAGCGCCACGCCTTCCCATTCGTGGTGAACCGCTTGCGGTAAATGCTCGTTATCACCAGCAAGATGATGAGGTCGGAGGCAATCGTCCCCAGGCCGATGTAGAAGGTGCGGAACGGAGACAGGAAGGGGATCACGGCGTCGAGGACGTGGACCCGCTGGGCCAGGATCTCGGTCACGATGTGGACGATCAGGAACGCGAGCGCGCCGAAGGAGACCGCACGATGCGCGGACTGGACGAGGACCCGGTGTCCGGGGCTGAGCACCATGCGGTCGGTCGCCACGAACCCGAGGCAAACCGAGGCGCACAAGGCGATGAGGGTGAAGACGCCCGCGTAGTACAGCATGAAGTGCTGCACGGCGGCGTCGATGACGTGGCCCGCGCTGGTGAGGGCGAGGACCGCCACGATGACGACCGCGCCGCCGATGGCGACGCCGTAGATCTTCGCGGCGTGCTCGGCGACCGCTCCGCCAGACGCGTGACGAGCTTGCTCACGGCCGCGGGGAGGACGGCTGCGAGTCGTTGCCACGGGGTACCTCCTAAGAGTCTCCGCAACCAACTTGCGTGTATGCGTAACTCCGGCGCGCGGCCCCTTACGCGTCGGCCGACCTACGGTCAGGCTGTCCGAACATATCAGCTTTGATAACCGTTAGGACACAAAGCTATATACAAGATCGATACTTCGACGATGTTCAACTTACTGCTGAAACTCTGACTCCGGCGATGAAGGCAGCACACGACCAAACTGACCTAGTTCGTCCCCAAGCCAGTTATACCGGCCGCAGGACTCTCATGCCCGTCGAATCACCAAGCGCGCTCCAGATCCAACGCAGAGCAACGGTTGAGGTACCAGCGAGGGCCTGGGGCAGCCCGCGACTGGTATCCCCGTTGACCTTCAAGGTAGTTTCGTCACTTTGGCCACAGGGCAAGTCGCGGAGGATTTTCGGGTTTGGTAAGAACTTCCACGCTCCGCCGTGAAATTTCCGGCAACCGGAAATATTTCCGCAATCTTGGCGCTGACCTGCGAAGTAAGCGGTCATCGCTCGGCGGCCACCAGCTCGGCGATCTGGGCGGTGTTGAGGGCGGCGCCCTTGCGGAGGTTGTCGCCGCAGACGAAGAAGTCGATCGCCTGCGGGTCATCCAGGGACCGCCGGACCCGGCCGACCCAGGTGGGGTCAGTGCCGACGACGTCGGCGGGGGTCGGGAACTCCCCGCGGGCAGGGTCGTCGCTGAGCACGACGCCGGGCGCGACGGCCAGGGTGTCCCAGGCCTGCCGCTGGGTGACCGGCCGGTCGAAGCGGGCGTGCACCGCGACCGAGTGCGTGGTCACCACGGGCACCCGCACGCAGGTGGCGGAGACCCGTAGCGCGGGCATGCCCAGGATCTTGCGGGACTCGTTGCGGATCTTCAGCTCCTCCGACGACCAGCCGTCGTCCTTGAGCGACCCGGCCCAGGGCACCACGTTGAGCGCCAGCGGGGCGGGGAACGGCCCCAGGTCGCCGATCACCGGGCGGATGTCCCCGGCCCGCTGGCCGAGGGTCGTAGTCCCGGCGAGCTTGTCCAGCTGCGCGTACAGCGTGTCGATCCCGGCCTGCCCGGCCCCCGAGGCGGCCTGGTAGGAGGAGACGACCAGCTCCCGCAGCCCGAATGCCCGGTGCAGGGCGCCGACGGCCACGATGAGCGACAGCGTGGTGCAGTTCGGGTTGGCGATGACGCCCTTGGGCCGCCGCCGGGCGTCGCCCGGGTTGACCTCGGGCACGACCAGCGGCACGTCGGGGTCCATCCGGAAGGCGCCCGAGTTGTCCACCGCGACCGCGCCGCGCGCCGCGGCCACCGGCACCCACGCGGCGGACACCTCGTCGGGCACGTCGAACATCGCGACGTCGACGTGGTCGAAGGCGGACTCCGACAGCGCGATGACCTCGACTTCCTCGCCGCGCACGGTCAGCTTGCGCCCGGCGGAGCGAGGTGAGGCGATCAGCTTGATCTCGCCCCAGACGTCCTCGCGGGTGGACAGCAGGTCCAGCATGACGGTGCCGACGGCCCCGGTCGCCCCGACGACGGCCAGGGTCGGTCGTGCAGAACGATCGCTCATCGCCCGGTACCCCCGTAAACCACGGCCTCTACCTCTTCGGCGTCCAGGTCGAACGCCTTGTGCGTCGCGATCACGGCGGTGTCCACGTCCGCGGAGCCCACGACGACCGAGATGCGGATCTCGGACGTGGTGATCATCTGGATGTTGACCCCCGCCTCGGCCAGCGCACCGAAGAACTTGGCGGTCACGCCGGGGTGCGAGCGCATGCCCGCGCCGATCAGCGAGACCTTCCCGATCCGGTCCTCGTAGAAGACCTCCTGGAAGCCGATCACGTCCTTGGCCGCGCGCAGCAGGTCCAGCGCCTTTTGCCCGTCGGCGGCCGGGAGCGTGAACGAGATGTCGGTCAGGCCGGTGGCCAGCGCCGAGACGTTCTGGACGATCATGTCGATGTTGATGCCGCCCTCGGCGATCTTGCCGAAGATCCGGGCCGCCTCGCCTACGCGGTCGGGCACGCCGACCACGGTGATCTTCGCCTCACTCCGGTCGTGCGCGACCCCGGAGATAATTGCCTGCTCCATCCCGGCTTCCTCCGACTCGTCATCCGCGTGCCTGTTGACCCACGTTCCTACCTTGTCGCTGAACGAGGACCGCACGTGGATGGGGACCTCGTAGCGTCGCGCGTACTCCACGCACCTGGGAATCAGCACCTTGGCGCCGCAGGCGGCCAGCTCGAGCATCTCCTCGTAGCTGATGACCGGGATGCGGCGGGCGCCCCTGACGAGGCGGGGGTCCTCGGTGAAGACGCCATCCACGTCGGTGTAGATCTCGCAGACGTCAGCGCGCAGCGCGGCGGCCAGCGCGACGGCCGTGGTGTCGGACCCGCCGCGGCCCAGCGTGGTGATGTCCTTAGTGGTCTGCGACACGCCCTGGAACCCGGCCACGATCGGGATCGCGCCCTCATCCAGCGCCGCCCGGATCCGGCCGGGGGTCACGTCGATGATCCGCGCCTTGCCGTGCGCCGCGTCGGTGATCACGCCGGCCTGGGACCCGGTGAACGAGCGCGCCTCATATCCGAGGGTGGCGATCGCCATCGCGAGCACCGCCATCGAGATCCGCTCGCCGGAGGTCAGCAGCATGTCCAGCTCGCGGGCCGGCGGCGCCGGGCTGATCTGGTTGGCGAGGTCGATTAGCTCGTCGGTCGTGTCCCCCATGGCGGAGACGACGACCACGACCTGGTCTCCGTCTTTGCGGGTCTTGACGATCCGCTGCGCTACCCGCTTGACACCGTCCGCGTCGGCAACCGACGATCCGCCATATTTCTGCACCACAAGAGCCACGAGCCCAGAGTGTATCCGGGC
>JAICUO010000828.1 GCA_025935815.1 Streptosporangiaceae bacterium | reverse complement strand
GACGCCGAGCCAAGCTTTTCCGCGACCGCCACGCCGCCGGCTACGCTGCTGCGGGCCGCCGACGCCGCGGCGGCCGGCAGTCCCTGCACCGACAGCGCGCTTGCGTAGCCGTTGCTGATCAGCGTGCCGAGAATGGCCACCCCGATCGTCCCGCCCACTTGCCGCATCGCGGTGATCAGCGCGGACCCGGATCCGCTGCGCTCGGCCGATAGCTCGCCCAGCGCGATGTTCATCGCCGACGGCATCGACATCCCCAGTCCCAGCCCGGCGATCGCGACCCACGCCTCGCTGTACCCGGTCGAGCTGGAAACCGTGGTGAGCGCGCCGAGGACCATCGCGGCCGCCATGACGAAGAAGCCGAGGGCCACGACCGGCCGTGCCCCGGCCAGCGGCTGGCGCACCTGCCCGCCAGGTCCCTTGCGCGGCGACTGGGCCCGGGTGCTGCCCACCATGCCGATGAGCATGCCGCCGACGAGGGGCAGCAGCCGCACCCCGCTGCCGAGCGCGTCCACGCCGCGGACGTCCTGGAAGTACAGCGGCATCGCGAACAGCAGCCCGAACATCGCGAACGACACCAGCGTGGCGAGGATCGTTCCCCACCGGAAGCCGGCCGACCGGAACAGCTCCAGGTCGACCAGCGGGTAGCGGCCGGCCGCGACGACCCTGCGCTCCAGCCACACGAAGCCGGCTAGCAGCGCCGCGCCGGCCACCATCGTCGTCAGCGCGATGGCGTCACCCCACCCGTCTTGCCCGGCCTTGATGAATCCGTAGGTCAGCGCGGTCAGCCCGCCGCTGGAGACCACCAGCCCGGCATAGTCGACCGTCGGGCGGGTCGATGACCGCGACTCGGGGAGCAAGAACACGACGGCGACCAGCGCGATGAGCACCACCGGCACGTTGATCAAGAAGACCGCTCCCCACCAGAAGTGGTCGAGCAGGTAGCCGCCGACGATCGGCCCGATCGGGAAGCTCAGCATGGTGGTCGACGCGATGACCGCGACGGCGCGACTCATCTCCTGCGGGGAGAAGAGCACCGGCAGGACCGACAGCGCCAGCGGGAACACCGCGGCGGCGCCGATGCCCATGACGGCGCGGGCGACGATCAGCTCACCGACGCCGGCGGCGTACGCGCAGGCCGCCGAGCTGAGCAGGAAGACCACGAGCGCGATGAGGAGGAGACGCCGCCGCCCGTAGCGGTCCCCGAGCAGGCCGGCGGGCAGGATCGCCGCGGCGATCACCAGGCTGTAGGAGTCGGAGATCCACTGCAGGTCGCCGGTGGAGGCGTTCAGGTCCCGGGCGATCGTTGGCAGGGCCAGGTTGAGCACGGTCAGGTCGAGGCCGACGACGAGCACGCTCGCGGCGATCGCGGCCAGCGCCCACCAGCGACGCGAAGGCGAAATGTTCACGGAAGATACTACCTTTCGGGAGTAACCACTAAGTGAAAGTTACTATCAAAAGATAGACACAATCTTCTGGCGGTGTCAACCAATAACTGGTTGGCCGCAGGACTCTGGCAGCTCGCTCCGCTCGCCGCAGTTGGACCGCGTCTGGTGAGTCTCAGCGGCTCTTAGCTGGGATCGCGACTCGTGGACATGAGCGTCTCCCACGCAGGTGCTTGCCCGGGGGGACGCCCCCCCGTACCCCCGGGCTCGGGGAGACCCCGAGACCCCCACCGGGCGCTCCTACCGGGGACCCCGGAACCCCCACCCTTGGCTACTCCCGGCGCCGCCGGTAACTCGCGCATTAGGCGCAACGCCAGGGTGGGGCAGGCGCTGACCGCGGCGCGGGCGTGCTTGTCCAGGGCGGGCGGTACCGGCCGGGGGTCCAGGACCGGGTAGCCCCACTCGTCCAGCGTGATCATCTCAGGCAGCAGCTCGGCGCAGGCTCCGTGCGCGTCGCACGCGATCGGGTTCACCCGCAGCGTCCCGGCCATGTCTACCTCCAGTCCGCCTCAGTGCGGGCCGCGGCCGGGGGAACCGGCAGGAACGCGGCCGCATGCCGGGACCCGGAGCAGCGGCCGCGCTCGTGCAGGTCAGCCTCGGCGGCGAATACCGCCAGGGCCGAGCGCACGAATCGCGCCGTCCCGTCTGGGTGATGGCAGGCGCCGCGCCCGGTGACGAGCCCGGCCCACCGCTCCACGTCGGCCCGCACACCGCGCCGCGGGCGGCCTCCGGCGATCTGGGCCATCGCGGCCGCGATCCGCGGCAGGCCGTTGAGGCACGGGCCGCATTGCCCGGCGGACTCAAGCGCGAGGTACCGAACGACTTGCGCGGTCTCGATCAGGCCGCACCGGTCCGGCGGCAGCGTGATGACGATGCCGCTCCCGACCCGGGCATTGACCCGCGCCAGGGCCGCGTTGTCCAGCGTCAGGGTGGCCGCCCGCGACGCCGGCACCCACGAGCCGTGATAGCCGCCGATGAGCACGGTGCTCCGCTCGCCAACCGGTCCCAGCAGGGCTGACAGTGGCGTGCCGATCGCGACTTCGATGATACGGGGAGCACCGTCACCGCGACGGACGGTGCACAGCATGCTGCCCGGCTCTGGCCGCGTGCCGGCCGCGCGGAACCAGTCCGGGCCATGCCGGGCCACCAGTGCCATGTGGGCCAGGGTCTCCACGTTGCTGACGAGGGTCGGTGCGTTGCCAACGCCCCGCTCGGCGGGGCGGGGCGGAATGAACGCCGGGATCGCCGGACCGCCGTCCAGATGGCTGATCAGCGCGGTCTCCTGGCCGGCCAGGAACCGCGGCGGCGCCTGCACCACCCGGACCGGAACGCGGTCAAGGCGCGCGTCGCGGCGGCGCGCCAGCGCCTCGTTCAGGGAGTCGAGCGGCCCCTGGCGGCGGCCCTGGCTGGCGGCGCGGGCATAGAGGACGGCGCGGCCGGCACCGACTGCCTCGGCCGCCAGTTGCAGGCCGTCGAGGACCAGGTGCGGGGCCAGCCACAGCAAGGTCGCGTCCTTGTCACTGGCTGGCTCGCTCTCCGCGCCGTTGGCGACGACGACCGGCTGCCTGCCGGTTACGCGGGCGGCATCGAAGACGGCCTGCAGCTTGCGGTGGGCCG